>JBEKDW010000041.1:0-12828 GCA_050014155.1 Anaerolineales bacterium | reverse complement strand
TTCCAACACCTGGGTCAATCCCTGCGGATTTATTCCCCACCCCAGGAAAGTCTTTCCCATTCCGGGGGAGCTGAATTCCACCTTGGTGGCTTTGAAAAATCCGGCGCGGGCGCTGGCGTCGATAAGCTGCGTGCTGTAATGATTGACTCCCACAAAATCGACCGGACGCGAGATTTGTTCCATGTCGCCTGCGTGCACATCCGGTTTCATCGGCCCGATCCAATCCAGCATCGACTTCGCGTACCGGCCCTTGAAGATCGCATCGAAGAATAATCCCTGGCTGCTGGAATATACCCGGTCGCAGGCGGCGGTATCTTCCTTCGAGTCGGAGGCCGGCACGATGTTTGGATGATCCAACACAATGCCGATCTTTCCGTGGTAGCCGCCTTGGCGATAGGCATCCACCGCCTTGCCATGGCCAAGCAGCAGATGGTGCGCGGCGGCGTAGCCCCGGCTGTAATCGGAGATGCCCGGCGGAAAATCCCCGGTGGCGTAGCCGAGAAAGGCGACGATGAAGGGTTCGTTGTGCGTGGCCCACATCGCCACACGGTCGCCGAGGTGTTCGAAGACGACCCGCGCATAATCAGCAAACCATTCCGCGCTATCGCGGTTAGGCCAACCCCCGCGGTACTCCAGCGCTTGTGGAAAATCCCAATGGTTAAGCGTGGCGTTGGGCACGATCCCGGCTTGGAGGAGTTTATCCACCAAACGGTCGTAGAATCCCAAGCCTTTGGGGTTGATTTTTCCGCGCCCTTCGGGAAGCACGCGCGTCCAAGCGATCGAAAATCGGTACGACTTCAGCCCAAGTTCTTCCATCAGCGCCACATCCTTCGGCATCAGCCGGTAGTGGTCGCAGGCATCATCGCCCGTATCTCCGTTGCGGATGGTGTATTTGCGATGCGTAAACCGGTCCCATACGCTCTCCCCCTTGCCATCCTTGTTCCACGATCCTTCGATCTGATAGGCGGCGGTCGACGCCCCCCAGAGGAATCCTTCCGGGAAGATCAAATGCCCCATAGAACCTCCAATGGATTTCGTCCTGCCCAGCTCGTGTCTCTCCAACCGAGCATCGCGCAAGTCCGCATTATACAACCCCTGCCTGCCCGGGGTAGAATGGGGACCTATGGGAAGCTCCAACTTCTCCGACCGGAAATGGTTCCCCGGCACATACGAAGGACCGTTCCACGTTTTAATTCAACTGGCTCAGCGGATCGAGCGCCTGCCCTGGCCGGTGTTCGCGCTGCTTCTCCTGGTGCTGGCATTGCTGCCGAGCCGGGGCTCCCCGCCGCACGCGGCGATCCTGCTGGCGTTCTTTCTTTCCGATTGGGCGCTGATCACGGCCCTGCCGGCGGCGCAGAAATCTTTCGGGCCCGCCAAACCCCCGGCGCTGCTGATGGCGATCCTGCGCATGCCGTTTGCCTACCTGCCCCTGCCATGGTTTTTGTTGTTTCAGGCGACGGGTACTTTCTTGGCAATTTACGCCTTCTGGGTGGAGCCGCACCGCCTGACCGTCATACACCAAACCCTTGTCAGTCCGAAGTTGCCTCCGGGACCGCCGTTGCGGCTCCTGCACCTGGCGGACCTGCACCTGGAGCGGATGACCAAACGCGAGGAGGAGCTTCAGCGGCTAATCCACGACCTGAAGCCGGATCTCATTCTCTTTTCCGGCGATTTCCTGAACCTTTCGTTCGTGATGGATCCGGAAGCCTGGGCCGACGTCCGGTCGCTGCTGGAAGAATGGAAGGCGCCGCTGGGGACGTTCACCGTTTCCGGCAGCCCGCCGGTGGATCAACCGCAGGTACTGCCGCATCTTCTGGAAGGCTTCACCCACATCCGCTCCCTGCACGGGGAGAAGGTCGCCCTCCGCCACAACGGGCGCGAGTTCGATCTGGTCGGCTTAGAGTGCACGCACAAACCGTTTCTCGACGAACCCAAGATGCTCGCGGCGCTCGGCGGCCGCAGCGGCCGATTCACGATTCTGTTGTATCACACCCCCGATCTCGCGCCGGAAGCCGCTGTGGCCGGCGTGGACCTGATGCTCAGCGGCCACACGCACGGCGGGCAGGTGCGCATCCCCGGGATGGGCGCGGTCTATGCCTCCTCGCTCTACGGGAAACGCTTCGAGGGGGGTCGTTACCTCCTCGATCGGATGACGCTCTATGTCAGCCGCGGGATCGGCATGGAGGGCCTGAGCGCACCCCGTGTCCGATTCCTCTGCCCGCCGGAAATCACACTGTGGGAGATTAGCGGGACGGGCTGACGGACAGTCTTCCCCCTCCCCATAATGGGGAGGGGATGGGGGAGAGGTCTGTACCGCGATAATTACACGCCTCACCGCGCCGCGATCGACGCTTCGCTTGACCACGCCGCGATAAATCGCGCCGCTAAGATACGATGCCCGCTTTCGCGGGCTAATACCTGACGATTAATAAAAGCCCCGAAGGGGCATCGTGTCATGGCGCGGGGATTTATCCCCGCGCGGACGGCCGCGCTACGACCACTCCGCGACGCGATCCAATCCCCTCCCCTTCCCTCCTTCATAATGGTAAAGTTGTTCCACCGTGAACTCCGATACGATCTCCCGCATTCTTCCACGCATTCTGCCGCAGGTGGAAAAGCCAAGCCGCTATACCGGCGGCGAGCTTAATCAATCCATCAAGGATTGGGATTCCACGCCGGTGCGGATCGCGCTGCTGTTTCCGGATATCTACGACATCGGGATGTCGAATCTCGGGCTGGCTGTGTTGTATGAAATCATCAACGCCCGACCCGAGGCGCTCGCCGAACGGGTTTACCTGCCGTGGAGCGACATGGAAACCGTGATGATGCGTGAGGGGATCCCGCTCTACTCGCTGGAGAGCCGCCGCCCGGTTGCGGATTTCGACCTGGTCGGGATCACGCTCCCGTACGAATCGCTCTACACCAACGCACTGCATGCCCTGCACTTAGCGGGGATCCCGCTCCGCGCCGCCGAGCGCGGGGAAAATCATCCACTGATCGTGGGCGGCGGGCACGGCGCGTTCAACCCCGAGCCGATGGCGGAATTTTTCGATGCCCTCGCCGTCGGTGAAGGCGAGGAGTTGATTCTCGACCTGATCGAGATAATCCGATGGCGAAAACGTAGCGGCGAGTCGCGACTCGCTGCTACGCATCGAATGGCGGGTATCTGGGGAATGTACGTACCTGCGCTTTACCGGCCGGAATATCATACCGATGGGACGATTGCCCGCGTTGCGCCGATCCCGGAATCCGGGGACGTAAACCAAGGAACACATTTCCCGATCGTCAAACGGATCGTCCCGCGCCTGCCGCCGCCCCCGGTGCGGCCGGTCGTCCCGTACCTCGAGACCGTGCACAACCGCTACGCGATCGAGATCATGCGTGGCTGCACGCGCGGCTGCCGCTTCTGCCAAGCCGGCCATGTCACCCGCCCGATCCGCGAGCGGCCGGTGGAGGAAATCGTTTCTTCCATCGATAGGGCATTGAGCAACACCGGCTACGAGGAAGTGGCGCTGCTCTCGCTCTCCTCCTCGGATTACTCGCGCATCACCGAGCTGGTGCGCGCGCTCGGCGTAAAATTCGGTAGTTCGCGGCTGCGCATCTCGCTCCCGTCGCTACGGATCGAAACCGTCTCGGTCGACTTGGTTGAGGCACTGCGTTCCAACCGCGGCGGGAATTTTACGCTCGCGCCGGAAGCGGCAACCGATTCCATGCGGGCGATACTCAACAAACCGATCGCCGCGCAACAGCTGATCGAAACCGTGCGCGAGATCTACAGCCGCAAATGGACGACGGTCAAACTGTATTTCATGATCGGCCACCCGCGGGAAACGGAAGCGGACGTGCGCGCGATCGCGGAACTTGCTCGCGCGGTCCTGGCCGAGGGACGGCGGAGCTTGGGCCGCCGGGCCGAGGTGCACGCCGGGGTGAGCACGCTAATTCCCAAGGCGCACACACCCTTCCAATGGATGGCCCTGGACAGCCGCGAACGGATCCTGGCCAAGCAGGACCTCCTCCGGCGCGAGCTGCGCGGCCCCGGGCTCAAGCTCGACCTCACCTCGCCCGATGTGACGCTGCTGGAGGCGGAACTGGCGCGCGGAGACCGGCGGCTGGCGGATGTGATAGAACGCGCCTGGCGCAACGGCGCACGCTTCGACGCCTGGTCCGACCGATTCCAGCCCGCGGCCTGGCATGCGGCGTTCGAGGAAGCCCGGATCGATCCGGCCTTCTACACAAGCCGCGAGCGAAGCGCGGATGAAATCTTCCCGTGGGATCATATTAATGTAGGCGTCCGCAAGGACTACCTGCGTCGTGAGTATGAAGCCAGTTTAGCTGGCCGCACGCGCGGCGACTGCCGCGAAGAGTGCTTCGGATGCGGGATCCTCACCACCTTCCGGGAATTGCGCGACGCGCTTCCCGAGGAAGCCCAATTCTGCCCAACGGTCCGCCCAGGATGAACCGCTACAAATATCGGATCCTCTTTTCCAAGACGGAGGCGATGCGCTTCACCGGCCACCTCGATCTTTTCCGCGCCTGGGAGCGGCTCTTGAGGCGCGCGCAGGTGCCGCTGGCATACTCCACCGGCTTCCACCCGCATCCGAAGATTCAGATCGGCGCGGCGCTGCCGCTCGGGGTGACGGGGGATAACGAGCTTGTGGATATCGAGACGGCCGAGGAATGCGATGCAGAAGCGCTCGCGCGCCAGATTTCGGAGGCCGTGCCTCCGGGTGTGAGCGATATCCGGGTAACCGCGCTGCCCGAGAATTATCCCGGGCTGGAAAAACTCGTCGTCGCGGGTGATTACGCCGCCGTGCCGCTGGAAGGCGCATGGCCGGATGATCTGCCGCAGCGGATTGAGCGACTGCGTGCCAGCGCAACCCTTCCGCGCGAGCGGCGCGGTAAAGCTTACGACCTGCGCCCGCGGATCCTCTCGCTCGCGCGGGACGGCAACACACTGCGGATGCGCCTGCGTCTGGAACCGGATGCCACAGGCAGACCCGATGAAGTGCTCGCCGCATTGGGAATGGAAAGTCCGCCAGTACTGGTAGGAAGGGAAAGGCTGGTTCTACGGGAGTCGGAAGGGAAGATGATTGGGTCGGATGAATTGGGATGAGTTCTTTCCTGCTCTATTGATGCACCAGCGGTCTTGATATATACTTGTAGTGGCGATCAATAAAAGGCCGGCGGCTTCTTCCCCAAAATCATAAATGGATTTGTCATATGGTGTGTGTTTCTTCTGCTTTATAATTGGATGCGGGGGAGACCGGTTTTTTCAAAGGCGTAGGCATTGCCTTCCTTGGGTGGTTTTCCAGAGTCGTCATGAATGCCGACTGTCTGTAGGTGATGTCCAAGATTTCCGATAATCCATTGCTTTTTGCTCTGCCACTGGATTGGGCGATATGCTCCTCCTCGGCGCGCTTTACGGGCTGATTTTGAAGCCGGTAATCTAGAGTCAAAAGAGGTCAGCCATGTCCAAGCTCCTCCTCGGCATTATCTGCGGGATCGTGTTCGGGGGCATATCCGTCGCCACAATGATCCCCATCGAGATGGAAGATAAAAGGACCGCCATGGCAGGCGCGTTTGTCAACCGGTTTGCCATCGGCTTTGCGATCGGAGCCACCAACCTCCCGATGGCCCTTTGGCTGAGCGGGTTGTTATTCGGGGTATTGCTCAGTCTGCCGGATGCAATCATCACCAAGGGGCTTGGATCCCCATTATGGCCCTCGGGGCGATCGGCGGCATCGTTATTGGACTTATCATCGGCGCTTGGGGAATCTAAAAACTCAAATTCAGATGGGGGTTTATTCAGTACAAGCCGCGGCCCAACCTAGGGAATGGAGCCGGCCGCATAACAGGAATTCCTATGGAGGAAATAGATGGGTGAAGTTAAACCAGTGGAAAACGAAGGCCTGCCCAAGAGCAAAGAGGAATTGCTCTCCCGGATCAATCGGGATTGGTCGGCGCTTCTGGAAGCAATAGAAAAACTCAGCCACGATCAAATGATCAAAGCCGGCCCGGGCGGTTGGTCGCCCAAGGACATTTTGGCCCACATTTCCTTTTGGGAAAGATATCTTCTTTTTCATCATTTGCAAGGGAAGCCGTCGCACGAAGTCTTGCGGGTGGACAAGGGGATTCTCGAGCAGTTCGACGAAAATCAGATCAATGCCCTCTTCTACGAGCGCAGCCGGAACAACTCGGTTTCCTATACCTTGGAGGATCTGCATCAGACGCACGCCGAGTTGCTCACCGCGCTGGAAGCGGTCGGTTTCGACGTCCTGGAAAAACCCGGGATATATGATGACCGCACCAAACTGCCGCTGATCAATTCGGTGATGTCCAACACCTGCGATCATTACCGGGAGCATTTAAAAACAATCCAGGAAATTGCCGGGAGTTAACCTTATTGATGCCCCTGCGTCGGGCGGTGAAAAGTCAATAAAGGAAAGCCTTTGGGAAAATCCACCCTCTTCGCGGACCTCCTCGGCCGGCAGTAAACTCGACCCGCGACCGTGTTTCGGAGAAAACCCATGTCTAAAATCGAAATCGACCCGAACGATCTTGTCCTGCGGCTGTTTCATCAATGGGAGAAAGGCTGGTTCATCCTCGCCGCGGGCGATTATTCCGCGGGCCGGTTCAACGCAATGACGGTCAATTGGGGCAGCATGGGGTTTATGTGGGGGAAGCCGTTTGTGCAGATCGTCGTCCGCCCGACCCGGTTCACCTATCGCTTCACCGAGGAATTCGACAACTTCACCTTGTCCGCCTTTCCCGAGAACTATCGCAAAGCATTGGATATCCTCGGAAGCAAATCCGGCCGCGACGGCGACAAAATAGCTTTCGCCGGGTTGACTCCGATGGCTTCACAGCGCGTTTCCTCGCCCGCGTTTGCGGAAGCGGAGCTCACGCTGGAATGCAGAAAAATCTACTCCGACGATTTCGATCCGGCGCGTTTTCTGGACCCCGGCATTGAACGGAATTATTCCAAGAACGATTATCATCGCATGTACTTCGGCCAGATCCTGCGGATATGCGGCGAAGAGATATATCTCGCTGCGTAGAAGAAAAAGCGTACACGGATTGCCCCGGTCGTGCTACGCATTCCCGGGGCGGGCACAGAAAAGAGCCGGATTATACGGAATTAATTTAAAAACTATCCCCCAAGAGGTTATATAGGTTCTTTATTACCCAGTAAGGTTATTTCCGCCCGTAACCGGCCGGCGTGTGGTTAATAAAAACCGGGATATACAAATTTCACGCAGCTCGGTTTATTCGTCTTCGTCGGGAATAACCCGGATTACAGCAACTCGGAAATCGGCGTATACGGGATTCCCAACGCTTCCGCCACCCCCTGAAAAGTAACTTTGCCTTTGACCACGTTGGCACCCAGGCGAATCTCCGGATTCCCTCGCATTGCGTCGGCCCATCCCTGGTTGGCAATTTCCACAGCGTAAGGCAATGTGGCGTTGGTCAATGCGAGCGTGGAAGTCTTGGGTACGGCGCCCGGCATATTGGCCACGCAATAATGCACCACACCGTCCACGATATATGTCGGATGGGAATGCGTCGTCGGTTTGGACGTCTCAAAACATCCGCCCTGGTCGATGGCGACGTCGACCAGGACCGCCCCCTTCTTCATCGTCCGGAGCATATCCCGGGTGACCACCATGGGCGCCTTGGCTCCGTGGATAAGCACCGCCCCCACCACGACGTCCGCCCGGGTGATCAGATCGCGGATGGTGGCCGGGGTGGACATCAACAGGAAACAATTACTCGGCATCACATCGCTCAAATAACGCAGGCGGTCGAGATTTTTATCCAGCACATACACTTTCGCCCCCAGACCGCAGGCCATCTTGGCGGCGTTAACCCCAACCACGCCGCCGCCGAGGATCAGGACCAATCCCGGGTCGACGCCTGGCACGCCGCCCAACAGGATCCCATCACCGCCCTCGGCCATCTCCAGGTACTTGGCCCCCTGCTGGATCGCCATCCGGCCGGCCACTTCGCTCATCGGTGTCAGGAGCGGCAGAGTTCCATCCGCCTTCTGGATGGTTTCATAGGCGATATACACCGCGCCGGTTCCGATCAAGACACGAGTTAATTCTTCGGCGGCCGCGAGGTGCAGATAGGTGAACACGATCTGGTCCTTCCGGATCAGCCCGTATTCGGGCGGCAGGGGCTCTTTCACATGCATCACCATTCCGGCCCGGCTGAAGATTTGCGCGGGGGACGCGACGATCTCCGCCCCGTGCTCGGCGTAGGCGGAATCCGGGAACCCGCTCCCGATCCCGGCGGACGCCTCCACCAAAATCGTGTGCCCGTTCTGTTTCATCACCTCGACCCCGGCGGGTGTCATCGCCACCCGGTTTTCTTCGGGTTTGATTTCCTTTAATATTCCAACGATCATAGCGACTCTCCTTTGACAATCGCATCCTGCCTATTCCATAGGATATTTTTGTTAATCCTATCGGCAAGCGGGCGTTGTGCCGCTTGCGACCGCGGAGTTTTTCCCGTTTCGCCGCCGCCCGCGCCGGAAGCCCCGCCGTGCGGCCTCCGCTGAGCTGCCAAACCCGGATGGTGGATTATCGTGAATCAGTCCTGCCCTCCAAGAAATCTCAAGGTCGAAGGGTTCCGATAAATATCTGCCAGGCCAGCGCGGTCTTGGCCAGCAGGCTCAGGACGATGTAGATCCGCTCGCCGAAAAGATAATCCTTCCATGGACCCACCTTTTTATACTGCAAAACCATATTGACCGCGAAGATATTGAAGAACACAAAGATGGTCGGGACGATGGCGTACACAAAAGCCGGCGGCTTGGCAT
This sequence comes from Anaerolineales bacterium, assembly GCA_050014155.1. Taxonomy (GTDB): domain Bacteria; phylum Chloroflexota; class Anaerolineae; order Anaerolineales; family RBG-16-64-43; genus FEN-1073. The sequence goes on along the minus strand of JBEKDW010000041.1, from coordinate 4,007 downwards.
CGGACGAGGCCAGCGAACCGTAGAAGGACGCGAAGATAACGATCCAGGGGATGGCTCCGGCGATGCAGCCGAAGATAAACGCCGTCCAGTCCGTTTTCTTGGTGGTCTGGTTGTGCAGCTCCATCATGAGTCCAAACAGGTTCATCGTCGCGTTGAGGCCGAACAGCAAAATCAGGGCGCCCAAATCCGAGACGCCGACCAGCATGCCGATGAGTACGATCATCAGCGAGGAACTGAGTGCGTACTCGTAAAAACGCGCCGGGTTCATCCCGCTTTTCAGCTTGCTCACGTACCATTTAAATCCGAAAGTTGATAACGCCATGTGCGCCAACGCGGAAAGCAGCAGGAAGACAGCCACCGCCGGTCCGAAACGCAGGTGATAGACCAGGGTGGGATTGGGGACCAGCGCCCGCGCCTGGACGTCGAAGCGGAGAAAGTTGGTGTACACCGGAAAGGTCGTGGCGTTGCTAATGGCGATCATAAAGATGCCCTGCGCCAGGTGCAGAATTCCCATGACGGCATTGAACCGGCGCAGGCCGAGATAGGTTCTATCGGATGCCGGTGCCAAAGGGATGGAATCACTCATGGATTTTTTCATTGTATATTCTCCTTTGACTGGGTCTATCTGCGGTTTCCCGATTAAGGAAATGTTTTCAGCGGTTTCCCGCCAAACGGAAAAAACCGGTGGCGTCCCAAAAGGGCCGCGAGCCGGCGAACACGGGAAATGAAAAAAAGGCGATTCCGAATTCAGGGATGATTTCTTGCGGGAAGCAAATCGTCATGGGGCGGCCCTGATGGCGGAGAGGAAAGTAAGCTTAACCGGCTGACGAGAATTGCCTGGTGTGCCTACGATCCATCATACAATAAATCGGGGTATCCCGATCGTCAGGTTTTCCGCGATACGTGGGGTCCATATTCATAATTCAGCGGTATTGAGCGCGAACGGAGTTTCTGGCAAGACAGTCATCCTCCCGAATCTGCTGCGTTTTAGTATATGATTTCGCGTCAAGCACCACTTGTCGGCAGGAGAAAACCCGGAACGCGGATTGCACGGAAAGAGCCGGATGACACGGCGGTAGACCCTTAGGGTCTCCAAGACCCTAAGGGTCTACTCAACACTACGGGATGATTTAGTATGCCGAGTCTCCAGGAACCCAAGTGTCTGAATCCAGCATGCCGCCAAGCTGAAGGCGACGATATTTGATACAATCCCCACAATAACGAGTATTGATTCGGAATCCTTCCGGCACAGGAGGCCCTCCCATGCGCAAACCCTTTAATAACCATCACGGACTAACCGGCAACGCAATCGCGGGAATCCACGTGGTGTTCTTCGGCCTCGACCTCGCGCTCTCGGCCCGGCCGTGCTTTCGCGGCTTCGCCTTCCAGCGCGCCGATCACACCGAAGGGGATACCGTCTGGCTGCGGGGGACGAAAACGTTCGAGAAGACCAAACCGCATCCGGCTTCCGGGGAAACTTTTTCCACCCGCCAGCATCCGGTGCAATCGTTCCAGTGGGCCGATTACAGCGCAAAACCGAACCATGCATATACCTATAAGATTTTGGCGCTCTACGGCGATCCGGCTCATCTCGACCCGAAGCACGAGGCGAAGGTCGAAGTGAAGACCGAAGTGGAAACCGGGCTCGTCCATTCGGCCTTCTTCAACCGCGGCTCGGTGGCCACCCAGGAGTACGCCCACCGGTTTCAAAACAAGCCGCCCAACGTCGTCGGCCCCGCGGCGTACGACTGGCTGTCGCGCGGGCTGCTCGAGGCGCTGGTGGCGTTCCTCGATCGTGCCGGACCGGGATGCTCGATCCATGGTGCGGTCTACGAGTTCCAATGGCCCTCGGCGCTCGCGGCGATCAAAAAGGTCCATCAGGGCGGAGCCGAGGTGAAGATTTTATTCGACGACATACAATCCTACGATAGCAAGGGTAAACCGGCCGGGGCGTGGAAGAAGAACCGGGAGGCGATCGCCATGGCCGGGATCAAACCGCTGCAAAGGGATCACAAACGGCAAGATCATGCACAACAAGTTCTTCATCTTGAGTCAGAACGGCGAGCCGAAGGCAGTCTGGACCGGTTCCACCAACCTCACCGAGAACGGGATCTTCGGCCATTCCAACGTTGGGCATATCGTCGAGGACCCCGCGATCGCACGGGCATTCATGGATTATTGGCAGCGCCTGGATCAGGATCCCAAGATTGATGATGCCTATCGCGGTGCAAACGTGGCCAGCACGCCGGCCCCGCCCAATCCGTGGAACAGCTTGACCAGCGCAGTGTTCTCACCGCGCCGGACGGATCTGGACGCGCTGGATTGGTTCGCAACGCTGGCGGGAGCCGCGCAGCAGGGTCTCTTCATGACATTCCCCTTTGGCATCCAGGAGAAGTTCAAGGAGGTATACCGCAAAAACGACACGGTTCTGCGGATGGCGCTCCTGGATCAGGCCTTTGCCAGCCCGAAGACGCAGAAAAAGGACGAAAAGGATTTGCTGGAAATCCGCAAACGGCCGAACGTGGTGCTAGCCATCGGCAACCGGATCGTTACCAACAGCTTCGACCGCTGGCTGGCGGAGCTCTCGAAAATCGTCACCGCCGTCGACGTGCCCTGGGTGCATACCAAATACATGCTGGTCGATCCGCTCGGCGCCGCCCCGACGGTGGTGACCGGCAGCGCCAACTTCAGCGTGGCCAGCACCGAAACCAACGACGAAAACATGCTCGTGATTCGCGGCGATAAGCGCATCGCCGATATCTACTTCGGCGAGTTCCTCCGGCTGTACAGCCACTACGCATTCCGCGAGGCGGTGAAAATCTACCTGGACAAGAAGAAAAAGGGAACGCCCGATGATTGGAAGCCGCAGTACCTGATCGACAACGATAGTTGGATGTCGCCATACTTCGACCCAGCGGATTACAGCGCACGATATCTGCGGAGAGTTTACTTCGCGGGGCCAATGGCGGCGTAGAATCAGGTTAACGGTCATTAAGATCCCGGTGAAAAAAATGCAACCTTTCGGATGCAAATCCCATGTTTCTCGTCGGTTATCCTTCATTCTTGGGAGGGGGAGCCCATTTCATCGGGTGATTCGACGAATCCAACGCCATGCACCCAGTTGACATAGGGGTTACAATTAAGTAATAGAGCGGGCAGTCAGCACCCTTACAAGAGCCCATTTGGTGGGCTTGGTTATGCGGCGTATTGTCGGGATTTTTAATCCCGCTTTTCCGGGAACGGAAACGCCAACCAGTGTGTGCGTCTGCCCGCTCCCTCTTTTTAAAATAGGAACAGTATTTTCACGATTGTAGATTTTGCATACTTCTCCATATCCGCGGTGGGAAGGCCGATCCATGAAATCATGAGAGTTTCCATAGATATGGTTGAAACCGGCCTTTTTCCTCTTTCAGGATTCGGTTGGCTGCTCCCGGTTTAATACTCCAAACTGATCGTATGGGCATCCTTAAAAGACGATGACAACCGATTATCTCGAGAAAATAACGATAAACCTTCCCGGGGCTCACGCGGGTTTTAATCGTCGGCTTGTTTCTCTGCTTGAGAAGCTCGGCGAGAGAAGTTCTTACGGTCTGGATTTGACCAAATCGGATCGAAGTTTTTACCCCCTGCTCGCGATCGATTTTCAATCCGTTCGTTCCGCCGTTTCCGTGGATTTTCTCCTTTCCAATGGAGAAGCCGTTCCGATTGTTGTCGAAAACACAACCGGCGTGGAGAAGAAAAGTCCACACGCGTATGGGCAGCTGGAGATTGATTCCGTCGAAGAACGTCTCGCGGCCGCCGGGCTTGAAATTTCCGGGGTCGATCATTTGGGTGTGAATTTGCCGTGGTTCGCAACGGGCCCGCATCCGCGCACCCTCCAACTGCGGGAAACGATCAAGCGGGAGTGTTTGTATCATTGCTACCCCACGGGGGAACCGTGGGATTTCATCCTGCCGGGGACTCTGGACGAAATCGACGGACGCCAAACCGTCGATTACAGCAAGGTC
>JBEKDW010000040.1:0-12863 GCA_050014155.1 Anaerolineales bacterium | reverse complement strand
GGATGGCCCCCATTCAGCGTGTGAAGAAAAGGTTTATTCCATCGACCGCGCGTTCTGGCAGGAATCCCGGATCACCAGTTCGGTGGGCAGTTCAATCCGGCCGACTTCCTTATCGGGCTGGCGGAGCAGATCCAGCAGCATCTGGGTCGCGACGCGGCCCATTTTTTCCAGCGGCTGATTGACCGTCGTGAGCGCCGGTCGTACGACCGCCGATTGCGGAATGTCGTCGAAGCCGACGATGGAAACATCGTCGGGAATGCGCAACCCACGGCTGCGGACGGCGTCCATGACGCCCAACGCCATGATGTCGTTGGAGGCGAAGATCGCCGAGGGCGGATTGGGCAGGTCCAGCAGCGCCGACGCGCCGGCATATCCATCCGGCTGGAAGAAGGTTCCCTCATAGATCAGTTCGGGCGCATCGCTGGCATGGTGTGTACGCAGCGCCGAAAGGTATCCTTCCAGGCGTTCCATGGAACAGCCTAGGTCCATGGAGCCGGTGATAAATCCAATCCGGGAGTGTCCCAGTTTGATCAGGTATTCCGTGGCGCGATACGCTCCCTGCCAATTGGTCGCGCCCACGGCCGGACAATTTCTACCGGTGCCCTGGTGATCGATCAGGACAAACGGAAAATTGCGGCCGGTAAGCGTGCCGATATAATCCGCCGGGCTGCGCGGCAAAACGAGCAGCAAACCATCCACCATTCCTTTGGCAAGGTTCGCGACATAATTGGCTTCTTTGCTGGCTGTGCGGTGGGTTGTATAGAGGATCAGGTCGAGGTCTGACAGGCTGAGTTCTGCATCTATTCCGCGGATTATTTCTTCGATATAACCGGTTCCCAAGTCCGGCACAAGCACACCGATAATGTTGGATTTCCCTCCGGCCAAGCTCCGCGCCTGCCGGTTGGCAACATACCCCAGCCTGTCCATTACTTTTAAAACGCGTTCGCGGGTTTCCTTTTTTACATGTATGTCGTTATTAACTACCCGCGAGACGGTTCCAAAAGAAACGCCCGCCTTTTCGGCTACTTCAATAATGGTTACTTTGGACGATCGATTTTGCTTCATTTATGTAAACGTTTACATGATTTATGACCAAAAAAACCCTATTGCTCAGGAATCTTATTCTCTCATCTTTCTAAAAAAGAGCACTTTATGCCCTTTTTTAATGATTCCTGGCCAGATGAAGAAGGTTTTTCACACATTCTTAGTTTCGATTGCGGAAAATATTGGAAGCGTTTACAAGAAGAATAATAACATCCTCCATTTACGGAGTCAAGTATCTTTTTGTACGATTTTGCAGGAATATCACATGAAAAAAATCTGCAATTTATTTTTACAAAACTCCGATGATTCTTATCCGGAACTATCCACTTTTTTCCTTTAGGAGCCCAACCGTGGGCGGATTTAATTCGATTCTCCTCCCGGACGTATGGATTTTGATAGATTAAATCCGGAGTTTTACGGCAAAAGCATGGAAAGGGAGGCTTATGATTCTTAAAACTTCTCAAATTAAAAGTTGCAATTCATCAAAAAAATTCGACCCAATGAAATATTAATATGGGGGACAATATTCCGTTCAGCTGCCGCGTCACTGGGCAGAAGAGCCTTGACCAAATCTTTTCATCACAGCACGTTCCCCGGATGTTACCAAATTCCCGGCAGAAGCCGGAAACGGACACGCGCGGCGTATTCCGAGTATCCGGGTAGTTCGCGTTTCAGCATCCTGTCTTCCAATGCGGTCCGGGCGCTGAACAACAATACGATCAAACCCCCGGGGATCAACCCCCACAGCGATCCCAGCGCGAGCGGAATTCCGGTAAACAAGATGATGTTTCCCAGATACATGGGATGCCGAACGTACCGATACGGCCCGCCGGTCACTACCGTCTGGCCGCGGTCCTCCTGGATGCGGGCCATGCGCGAAGCGAACGTATTTGTTCTCATTACCCAAAAAATGATCCACCCGGCTCCTGGAATCCCAATCCACCCAAGCGCTTCCAGCGCGGCGGGCACGGAGCTTCCTTTAAACCGGACGGCAGAGACCGCGCAGACTGGAAAGAGAACGATCAACACCAAACTGTACAGGGGCATGATGATTTTGTCCCAGGCTTTCACGTTGGCTCCGGTTTTGCTCCGCTCCCGCAATTGGGACGGATCGTTGCGGAGAGCCCAGACCCCGTAGCAAAGCAGGAATCCGAAGAACCCGATCAGGAAAATCCACGCCTCGGGCCAATCCAGCGTGCCGGCCGGCACAAACAGCAATCCGGCCAACACGACTGCGATCAATAAAAGATTGAATACCATCCGCATAATGAATCCGGGCGAAGGCCGATCCATCTTCGGGGGATTGTTTTGATAAGTCATGGCATACCCTTGTGTTTTCGGAACGAAGCGATCCTTGATCCACTCGTCATCCGCCGGAGAACCAACGCATCAGCGTCAAGGATTATCCGGATAGAAGGCAAACGGTTGGTCTATGGCGCCGCGACGAGGCGGAGGTTGTCAAGATATACGGCGCCGGTTGCTTTGGGATAAATAATGATCGACAGCCTAGTGACGTTGTCAAGATGAGCCAGGGAAGCGCGGAACTCCCAATTCGTGGCGAGGGTCTTGTAGTTCCCGGCGGTCAAATCGAAAGACAAGGGGGTCGTCTTTCCTTCGGCGACGGGAACGCTGTCGGATTCGTACCAGATGGAATCCGGACCGGTGGTCAGGGCGAACCCCACCCCATCCACGGTACCCGGATTGAAAATATCGAACCGCACCGCGCCTCCCGCGCTTAAATCCATCGTTTTCTGCAGATAGAAAACCGCTTTAGGCCGGTCGTTCTTTTTGAAATTCAATTTCAGCGCCTGCTTGCCATGCGAAGCGTGATCGGCAGTGAGGGTCACGTCGACGGCGCTGCTGTCAGCGCATTCCGGGTCGGTGCAGACGGTCCAGAAAGTCTCGGTGCCCTCGAAATCGTCGATCATCATGACGATTTCCGGCGACGGCGAGGGGATCGCGGCCGGTAGAATGGTTGCGGTTTGAGACGGGATTTCTATGGGAAGGGCGGCCCCGGTTGGAGAAGGGAACTCGGTTGACAAGATGGCCGCGGTCGGGGCTGCGGTCGTTTCGACCGCCGCGCAACCGACCGTCAGGACCAATCCGAACAGGGGAAACATCCTGGAAATTCGCATGCGGTCCTTCGCTATTATCTTCCGGGAAACGGATCCGCAAATCGCCGCCGGAATCCTATCCCGAATTAAGCGAACTTTTTATCTTGCTCCACGCCGATTCGCTTGCGTGTTTTATCAAAAGTATTTTCCTCCGCGAGGAAATGCGATCCCGGATATTAATTAATAAGTAACTCATCACCGAAAGATTGCCCTTGAAAGTTGATTTCAACTTGCAGGCCGCCCGCCAAGCCCCGCTTCGCCGGCTTTTCCTTCAGTTGAATATCCCAACTATTTTACAGAATAAGTCAACCAAGAGAAAAATATCAAACGGATTTAATGACTCTGTGTTTTGATCTTTCGGCTTGCGTTCGAGCAATAACTTTCTTCATGTATTGGACGCCCCTCGGATCCATTGTGTATCGCGTTGCGATTCCCATTTGCCTGGGTGTATCGGATAGAACATACCGTGAAGCCGGAGATCTAACGAGGGCGCGAAATGCAGCTTGTCGCGAGACGCGCACCCTTGCGCCCAACTCGGCGGTCACTTTGCTTATTTCGGAGGTGGTGAGTCCAAAAGCATTGCCCATATGTTCATGTACGACATAGATGGGCAGCAGAACCCTGTTCGCTTCAAAAGTTTTTGCCAGGATATTCCTTTCGATGCCTTCAGCCTCCGGACAGGACTTAATTTTATTGACAATTTTGGCTATTTTAGCCAGTGAAATCTTCTTCTCTGCAGCGGAATTTTTAGAGCCGGCTTTGGTGCTTTGTTTTTGGCCTGCGCGCCCCCCCTTTTCCGGATTGCCCCCATAAAACGCAAGCAGACTTCGGACTTCCGAGGGGGTTCCATCAATGGTTACTACAGTTCCGTTTGGAAGTGTGAACGAAGCCTTGGGCATTTTATTTACCTCCTTACCGCATGGTAGAACCTGTGCGATTCAATATTAATGGTAGCGGGTATCGATATGCTGCTCACTCGTTTGGTTGGCTATGCATTATGCCAATCATTTTACTCGAAACTTCATCGAAGCGAAATTCGCCAAATTCGCCACCCTCAGTGTCTTTCCCATTCTCCCTGGGTTTGACTCCCGACCTCTTCCCTCTTATAATCTCTGCATACAGCGATCGCCGCGAAGAGTAGGCGGGCAAGGGATGCCAGAGAAGGCGTGGCCACTGGTTGAAAGCCCCCGCTTCCCCAGCCCCCAAACGTCGCGCGGCGCGCCGCCGAAGAACGCCCGCTTTGCAGCGGGCCTGTAGACCGGCGCGGTACGCACCGTTATAGCGTCGAGTGCGCCCCGGAACAAACCGGGACGAATCGAGGTGGAACCACGGAGGATCAACCCTTCGCCCTCACGAGGCCGGAGGGTTTTTTTATTAACCCTCACCCCCCTTCCCCCTCTCCCAGCACCTGCCCTCGCGAAGCGGGGGTATGCTGGGAGAGGGGGATTGAGAGGAAGAGGGAGAGGAGTCTCATGCCGAAAATCGAACTTCCCAAGACTTACGACTTCCATGCCGTCGAACACAAGCTTTACGAGTGGTGGGAATCGAGCGGCTATTTCCAGCCGGTGATCGACCACAACCGCAAGCCGTTCGTCATCTCCATCCCCCCGCCCAATGTGACCGGCGAGCTGCACCTCGGGCATGCGATGTTCGTTTCGATCGAGGATCTGATGATCCGCTACCACCGCATGCGCGGCGAGCCCACGCTGTGGCTGCCCGGGTCCGACCACGCCGGAATCGCAACCCAGCTGCTGGTGGAGCGGATGCTCGAACGCGAGGGAACGAGCCTTGAGGCGCTCGGACGCGAGAAGTTCCTCCAGCGCGCCTGGGAATGGAAGCGCAAATACGGCGGGATCATCTACGACCAATTGCGGCGCCTGGGCGCCTCATGCGATTGGACCCGCGAACGTTTTACCCTCGACGACGGCCTGGCTCTCTCCGTGCGCGAAGCCTTCGTCCGGCTGTTCGAAAAAGGGCTGCTGTACCGCGGCCCAAGGCTGGTCAACTGGTCGCCCGGATTGCGTACCGCGGTGAGCGACCTCGAAGTGGAATATTCCGACGAGCCGGGGACGCTGTACTTTTTTAAATATATGATCAAGGAAGAACCTGGTACAGACGGATCGGCGGCCCGCCCCTATATCCCCGTGGCCACCACCCGCCCGGAGACGATCCTGGGCGACACAGCCGTCGCCGTGCACCCGGAGGATCCGCGCTACGCGGCGCTGGTCGGCCGCACTGCGCTCGTTCCGATCCTGGGCCGCGAGATCCCGGTCATCGCCGACGTTGCCGTCGACCGCGAGTTTGGAACCGGCGCGCTGAAGATCACTCCGGGGCACGATCCGATCGATTATGAGGTGGGAAAAAACCACGGCTTGCCGATCATCTCGATCTTCGATAAAAACGCATGCCTCAACGAAAACGGCGGACCATACCGGGGAATGGACCGTTTCGAATGCCGCAAGAAGATGTGGGCCGATATGGGCGCGGCGGGGCTGGTGATCAAGGAAGAACCGTATATGCTGCGCGTCCCGCGCTCGCAACGAGGCGGCGAGATCGTCGAGCCGATGATTTCCACGCAGTGGTTCATTAAAATCCAACCGCTGGCCGAAGCGGCGTTCGCCGCCGTACGCGACGGACGCGTGAAGATCATCCCCGAGCACTTCGAAAAAGTCTACTTCAACTGGCTCGAGCACATCCAGGATTGGTGCATCTCGCGCCAACTGTGGTGGGGCCACCGCATCCCGGTCTGGTACTGTCCGGAAGGCCACATGACCAGCGGTCGCGAGGACCCGGCCGCTTGTTCCGTGTGCGGCAGCCGCACGCTGCAGCAGGATGAGGACGTGCTCGACACGTGGTTTTCCTCCGGATTGTGGCCGTTTTCTACGCTCGGCTGGCCCGACGAAACGCGCGACCTGAAATACTTTTATCCCACCTCCGTGATGGAGACGGCCTACGACATCCTCTTTTTCTGGGTAGCACGGATGATCATGTTCGGAATGGAATTCACCGGCGAACCGCCCTTCCACACCGTTTACCTGCACGGACTGGTGCGCGACGAACAGGGCCGCAAGATGTCGAAGTCGATCGGCAACGTTATGGACCCGCGCTGGGTGATGGACGGTGCCACGGCCGCGCAGATCCGCGAGGCCGGAGGAAGCGCCGAGATCCTAGAGAAGTACCCCGAGGGCATCCCGCCAATGGGCACCGACGCGCTTCGCTTCACGCTCATCACCAGCGGCTCGCCCGGCACTGATCTTAATCTAAGCATCGAACGGGTGGAGGCCAACCGCAATTTCGCCAACAAGCTCTGGAACGCCGGCCGCTACGTGCTGACAGCCTTCGAAAAACTCGGCGCCGAATGCGAGAAGGCCCCCTATACTACGGCCGACCGCTGGATCCTCTCGCGCCTTTCACGCACCATTTCGGATTCCACGCACCTGATGGACACCTATCAATACGGCGAGGCGGGCCGGATGGTGTACGATTTCTTCTGGGGCGAGTTCGCGGACTGGTACATCGAACTATCCAAACTGCAGATCGCCCAGAGCCCGGCGCGCGCCCGCACCACGGTGCAGATTCTCGCGCACGTGTTTGACGACTGCCTGCGCCTGCTGCACCCCTTTACACCGTTCGTCACCGAGGCGTTGTGGGGCTATCTCAAAGACGCCTGCCGCGCGGCGGGCGAGGATTTCGATCCTCCCGCAGGATGGCCCGAAGCGCTGATCATCGCCTCGTGGCCGAAGCCCGTCGATCCCGTCGACGAGCGCGCGCTGGAGGAATTTTCGCTCTTCATGGACGTAGTCCGCGCGATCCGCAACCTGCGCGCCGAGAAAAAGGTTCCGCTGACGAAGAAAACCTCCGCGGTGATTATGGCCGACAAATACAAAGGACAACTCTCAGCATCCGCCGCGGGGCTGTGCCTGTTGGCGCGGATCGATCCGCAAGGGCTGCAGTTTGCCGATAAGGCTCCCTCCGATTCCAAAGGCTCCGTCCCGCTGGTCGTCGGTCCGGTGCGGATCCTGATCCCATTGGCGGAAATGGCCAACCCCGGCGCGGAGCGCGCGCGGCTGCTAAAAGAATCCGAGGACGCAAAGTCCCAGATCGCGCGCGTGGAGAAGCTTCTGGCGAGCGATTTCGGATCGCGCGCACCCGCCTCCGTCGTCGAAAAGGAACGCACGCGCCTGGCCGCGCTGAAAGAAAACCGCGATAAACTAGAGGAGCAACTCAAGGCACTGGGAAAATGACCGGCCCGATACTGTTTGAGATCACCGCCGCCGATTCGCACCAACAGATCATCCTGCCGGTGATCCGCCTGCTGCGCGCGCGCGGCATCCCGGTGATCGTGTATTCGGATTGCGAATTATTGCGCACCGCGAGCGATACGGCAGCCCTCCAGCGCGAGGGCGTTCCCTTTGTGCGCATGGCGGAAACACCGCTGCCGATTCCGATGCCGGAGTGGGGAGCGGCCGCCCGGCCCTTCCGCCAACGGGTCCCGAGCGAGGTGAAGCGGTTGCATCCTTCGCTGATCGTTGTGCTCAACGACCGCAACTTCCCGTCCAACCTCTACGTCGAAGCGGCGCGCCGTCTTTCCATCCCAAGCCTGCTGCTGCAGGAGAGCCTGCGCAAGGATCTATTCCAACGGCCGCCGTGGAGAAAACTCTACAGCCGGTGGATTCGTAAAATGCGGCTTGGGATCGAGGAAGGCCTGCGCCATTACGGCCAAGGGCATTGCGACGCCGTCGCCGCCCTGGGCGAGACTTCGCGCGAATATTTCCTGCGCGTGGGCGTGGCGGAACGAAAAATCACAATTACCGGCAACCCGCGCTTCGATCAGTTGGCCAGCGCCGACTTTTCCGCCGAGGCGCAACGAATAAGGTCCGCGTTGGGATACTCGCCGGGCGATTTTTTACTCACGTTCCTCAGCAGTCCGATCGAACGGATGCTGATCGTCTCTGCCGAAGAGAAACACGACGCGCTTGTCCGCCTGCTCGGATGGGCCCGCACTCTGCGCGAAGACCCGGATTGGAAAAATTTGCGCCTGGCTTTCAAATTGCATCGCGGCGAAAGCGTCCCGTTCTTCCGCGAAATGCTTGCGCATGAGGGCGCAACAGGCTTCGCACTGGTGGCCGAGGAGCCGCTTTATCCGCTGCTCCGGGCTTCGCAGGCGGCGCTGATGTTCAGCACCACCGCCGGGTTGGAAGCCGCCTTGCTGAAAGTTCCCGTCGGAATGCTCGGGCTTTCCAAGCCGCTCGACGATTGGAATTTCGTCAGCCGGGGCGTGGCCGCAAACGTCCGCTCGGTCGAAGGGTTGGCGGCGTTCCTGCGCCGCGCTCGGGAAGATCCGACGTTCGGCGTGCGGGGGGCGAATGCGGCGGCATTTTATATTGCCAACTTCGGCTGCGCGGCGGAAGCAGTGGCGCATTTGATCGCGCGCATGGCGGGATACATCGATCCTTCCAACGTGGAATAGAACGGCGGAAACTTGTTCACGCGCCGATGTGGATTGTCTTCCCCCTGTTGAAGAGTCTTTTCTACGCGCCCCCCCACCCCCGGCGCGAGCCAAAGCGCGGCGGGGAGGTGATTAATCACAAACTCACTATAATGAAAATGGCAGCGTAGACTAATTTTTTTTGACACGATCTATAAGAGTAAAAGGATTTTTAACCCTTTAAATACCATCCCATTCCTCTTTCCCTTGCCGCTCTCCCCAGGTCGTGATTGGCGACGGCCATCCCATCCACCCTCCCCTGGCCCCTCCCTCCTTCCCGTGATACGGGAAGGAGGGAGGGGGATAAACGCATCTGGAGTATTTATAATGTCCAAGGGGAGGAAGGATGGGATTGTGCGGTAGTAGAATCGCTCAAAATCACAATTCAAGGGGGAAACATGATGCGCCGAAAGTATTCGAAGAATCTATATATAAAATTTCGAATAGCAAAAAGATTCCGCCAGACGATGACACCATCGGAGAGGCTCCTCTGGTCAAGGCTTCGAGGGAATCAACTGCTGGGACTGCATTTTCGGAGACAAAATGTCATTCGAGGATTTATTGTGGATTTCTATTGCCATCGTGCAAATCTGGTTGTGGAAATCGATGGAAACATTCATAATTCTCGGATCGAAGCCGATACCGTCCGAGATAATATTTTGAAGTCATTGGGATTGATCGTATTGCATATTTCGAACGAAAGAGTTGAAAAGAATTTAGAGAGCGCAATTTGCGAGATTCAGGAAATCTGCATGAAACAAACACCGGATTTAGAAAATAATACAGCCGAAGAATACTAATTAGTCGAATTTGGGCTCGCTGATCATCACTGTCTCTTCAGCTATCCTATTCATCCCGCATGAGGAGATGATTTATAGGATGAACAGGATTATTTTACCTTATCATTCCTGAATATCTTTTCAACTTCCATTTGATTTAATTTTGAAGATATTTTAAATACCGATCAGGTCGATCTATTATTCCGGGAAGCCTTCCGCAGAGAAGATAATACCTTGATCCGGCGGTGTTGAACGAGGATCACGATGACCAGCAGCAAAGAAACGATCGGCCAGAGGATAACAAAAATCCACACGTTGATTTCTTTATAGGTCAATCCAGTCCGCCCGGCGAGGAAAACAAGAATACGCACGCAGTAATCGAAAATGGCGTCCATCATGGCTTTAATTTTTCCTTATGGAAAAGCCCGATCGCCTGCCCGGCCATAGCCAGAACCGGGACGGCCATCAGGAACAAGCCGGGTAGGAACATGTTCCAGCGGAAGGTCACCGGCAGTATTTGCCGGACCGCTTCCATGCCGCGACTGGAGGCGGCGAGTGCATCGGCGGTGAAAGCGTAGAACATCATGCCCGCGCCAATCAGGCCGGCCGCTAAAAACCAAACGTTCAGGCAAGCGGGACGTGCTCGCCTATCGATCAGGATCACCAGCATTCCTCCTGTGATCATCAGGAAAGAGATGGCGATCGGAGCGATCACCGGTCCCCACCATGGCACAGGCAATAAAAAAAGAATGTCCCAATTCAAAAGCGACTTCGGCCACCCGGTGAGCGGGATGAGAAATAGATAATAAAAGATATCCCATAAACCGAAGGCGAAGGCGCTGTAAGCGAGCCGGGTTCTCGGGCGTCCCCCGGCCAGCCATCCCACGGCAAGCAACATCACCAGGGTCGCCACTTCACGGATGATCTCGGTCTGGCTCAGACCTCCGAAGTGCAGCAATGGATTCGGCTGATAGGGCTGCAACCTGCCCACGAGGACGCGCAGATCCAACACCACCGCCGATTCCACCCAGGCCATGGCGATGGAAAAAATCGCCACCGATAGAAGATGCGATCGAATCTTCATGATTTTTTCATCGGACGAAGCCCGGACCACAGCTGGAATTTCACGGGGAATCGCGGGTCCACAAGCACATTTTCATTCTACGGCAGACTGCATCCCCGACCACGTTCCAAACCCTTCTCGGCATGCACTTGGGTGTTTGACGCTCGCTGCTGTTTGCAGTATTGTTCCGGCGCGGGAATAAAGGCTTGGTTTAATTAGGATATCCGTTGATGGAAAAGGCCTGATATCGTGAATCCCCTTGCGATCCTCTTCGTGGAAGACAATGCCAAGTTGCGATCCGCTTTGCAATCGGGATTAGAAGCAACCTGCGAAGCGCGAATCATCTTTGCTTGCGAGAGTGGCGAAGCTGCATTGGAATGGCTGATGGATCGTGAAAAGAGGGGGACAGCGCAATCCGGGAAAGGCGAGACCCTGCCAGATGTCTTGCTTCTCGACGTGCAGTTGGCGGGAAAGATGAACGGCATCCAGGCGGCGACGGCCGCCCGGCGCGAATTTCCGCGCATTCCGGTTGTGTTCTATTCGATCCAAGACGACGACGCCTACTACCGCGATTTCCGCCGGTCGGGAATCCTCAGCCACTACGCCTACGTGCGCAAATCCAATTACCTCCTGCCGGCGATGCTCCTTCCGCTCCTGCGCGACGCCGTGGCCGGAAGGAGTTTTATCGATCCGGAGATCGAGGCGCGGGTCCAGGAGGTGCGCCGCAAGGACGAGAATGATCCGTTGGCGCTGCTCGAACCCAACGAGCAAGCCGTCGCCCGGATGTTGGCCCAAGGGTTGACCAACGAGCAGATCGCCGCGCGGATGGGGTTCCGCGACAAGCGCACGATCAGCCGCACCAATGGGCAGATCTACGCCGCGTGGGGTCTAGCCGCCGACGCCACCGATGAGAAGGTGGCGCGCACGCGCGCGGCGTTGATCGTCACCACAGGCCGGCTGCTTTCGTGGGACGACGACGGAACGCCCAAGATCCAGGAAGATGGAACGCAGTGGGCGCCGGAGGGAAAAGAGGGAGAGTAATCGTAGAAAAGGAGAGAGTTCGTCATGCCCGCGTGATTGTAGCGGGCATCCAGGAAGCGATGGAGTGTCCGCTTAATCGCAAGCACTGGATCCCCGCTAAGATCACGCGGGGATGACACGATGATTGGAATGACCGTGACATTCATCCGGCCTTCGGCCACCTTCTCCCAGCTTGTGCTGGGAGAAGGGCTGGGGATGAGGGGAAGGAAATATAAAACTCCATGACCGGCTTCTTCTATCTTGACTGGTCGCTGCTTTCCACATCCTTATTCAACGCCATCCTTATGTTGTGGCTGGGGTTAACGGTATTGCTCAACGCGCGCCATCGCGCGCCGGAAAGCCGCAGCGGCGCGTGGGGATTCTGGATGGCCGCCGGAAGCCTGCTCCTGGGCGGCGTATTTTTCCTATTTCACACCGCTATATTGGGTTTCGACATCCGCTCACTGCTTCCCGCGCTCAACTTCTGGTGGCGCGTCGGGTGGATCACGGTCGCCATCCTGCCCTTCACCTGGTACGCGGTGATGCTCTGGTACGCCGGCTTCTGGGAGGAAGGCGCCGGGAATTTATTCCAGCGTCACCGGCCGTGGTTCCTCTTGTGCGCATCCTCCGCACTCGCCTGGATCGCCCTCGCGCTCACGGCCAACCCACCGCCCTCCATCTCCGGGTTGGCATCCTACGAGTCGGGTTCCGCCATCTCCAGCGGCGGTTTTCCGGGGGTGATGCTCGCCTACCCGCTCTTCATCGTCGTTTGCATGGGCTTGGCGTTCGACGCCCTGCGGCGGCCCGGCCCGACCGCGCGGATGATGGGCGGCGCTGCCCGCCGACGCGCCCGTCCATGGTTGACGGCAGCCTCGCTCGCGCTGCTGGTTGTGTGTCTACTGGTGGGTCTGGCCGAATTGTGGGTGCTACTCAACGTGAACGCCCGGTCGATGCAGGATTTTTTGCTCATTCTCGGCGGGTTGGATCTGGTCATCGCCGTTTTAATCGGTCTGGCCGTGCTGCTCCTGGGACAGGCGGTCGTGGCGTACGAAGTATTCACCGGCAGGATCCTCCCGCGCCGCGGCTTGGCGCGCTATTGGCGGAACGCCGTGGCTCTGGCCGGCGGTTACAGCCTGATCGTCGGCTGGAGTCTGACGAGCCGCCTGACGCCGGTCTTCATCCTGCTTCTGGCAACGGTTGTCATGACGGTTTTCTACGCGCTCATGGGCCGCCGTTCCTACACCGAACGGGATTCCTTCCTCGAAACACTGCGCCCATTCGTCTCCAGCCAGCAACTTTATGAACGGCTGACGGCGGATTCTCCCTCGCCGTGGGATGACGATGCCCTCGGCCCG
>JBEKDW010000039.1:0-13177 GCA_050014155.1 Anaerolineales bacterium | reverse complement strand
CATGCCGACAGAATACCTGCGGCAGGAATACGAAAAACACCATCATCTGTTCGAGGCACAACCCATCCTCCTGCAGCGGTATTTCGAAGCCCAGGCGCGGACGCTGGCCGAGAGCCTGCTGCAGAAGCCCTCGCAGGTGAAATTCTCCCTTCCGGACCGGGTCGTGGTGGATGCAAAATCCAACCGGACCGAAAATATCGCCGGGGAAGAACGGGAGCAAATGGCGGGCGGGCTGGTCGAGCGCCTCACGCGGACGGATCTGACGATTGTTCTCCGCGCGCGTTTTAAGGAATTGGAGCAACTACCCAAGAAAAGCGTAGCCGTCGCGGCCGGGATCCTGCGTTATTCAACCTGCCGCCATATGGTGACGAACATGCTTCCGGTCGGACGGTCGGTGAAATACGTCGCGCTGGAAGGCGAAACCACCCCTTCCGAACCGGAACCTTCTTCAAAGGAGGTCGAATCCGCGATCACCGCTTCCACCGACGCGATCGCGGAAGAGGGCAGCTCGGAAATGGGACGCGGGGAATTGCAGGTGCCGTTTGTCCCCTATGCCCGGAAGTTCTTTTTGCCGCAATGGGTGGCCTTCGACGGGGAGAGCAAACTTCTGGTGGGCAGCGTGGCGGAAGCGGAAGCTGATATTTCCTCCATGCAGCACTTTCTGCAGATTCTGCATACGGCCGTGGGGTTGGCGGCCTATTTCATCGCCGATGGGGAATATCAACGGAAGCGCTACGGCATGCTGGGCCAGTTGGTAAATCAGGGTCGGTCGCTGGCCGTATATCAGACCAAGGAAATCATCCAAACCATTCAACACCGTGCAAGTGCCGGGGACCTGAACCGCGGGCTTTCGATCTCCCTGCCCTACTTCGACGACCAAGCGTTGCACATGAAGGAGTACCCGTTCGAGGTCATCCCGGCTGGCCGGATCATGTTCGTTCCGGCGTTTGTCGTCCGTGCCGTCTGCGAAGAAGCGGTGAAGGTTGCCCAGGACACACGCCTCAGTCCCTCAACGCGGAATCACATTCTGGCCGAATTTACATTGCTCGAAGAAGCGTTCCAATCTTCGAAAGGTAGATGATCCTGCACCCGTGAATATTCCTTGCCCCCGGCACACCCGGGAATAACTCCGATGGTATCCATTCTTTTACTCGCCGCATTTATTTATATCGCCTACCGCGTCTCCCCCCGCGAGCGGGAGGAATACGCACATATCCACGGCGCCGGTCAAATCGGTCTCTTGGCGGCGGTGGCGCTCTTCGGTGTCGATTACTTCACTTCCTACTATTACGCCACAGGGGAATTGATGGGAGCGCTGCATCCCTACGGATTGCAGAAATACGCCTATATCGCGGTAGCCTTCATTGCCATAGCCAATATTGTCTTCGGATTGTTGTATATGTATTCCCTGGGAGTATTTAATGAGGGCGGTGGCGCATACACGGCATCCATGCGTTATTTATTTCCAACATTAAGCCTGGTCGTGGCGGTCGTCCTGATACAGGATTATGTCTTCACAATCGTGGTCTCTTCCTTATCGGGTGTCGATCAACTCCTTTCGGTCTTGCAGGCGACCGGGATCCCTTGGCTTTGGCATTTTCTTATCGGCGCCTCCCTAGTGACTATTATGTGGTATCTCACCATCCGCGGCCGCGGCGAATCAGCGTGGGTGACTTTCTTCCTACTTGCCGTTTTTCTATTACTTACCGCGACGATGTTCATGGGATTGTATCTGGCGCATCTGCGGGGTGTGCCCCCAGCCCAATATCCATATAACTACAAACCCGCTACACTGCTCCAGGCTATGTATCATATGTTGACCGCATCAATGAAGGGGTTGGTCGCCCTATCCGGGCTGGAAGCCATGTCGAACGGCATTCAATTTGTGATCAATGAAGACGCCGGAATCATAAAATGGGCAAAACAACGTATCCCCAGATTGAAAGCCTTATGGAATTTTTATTCCGGAAAATCCGGAATTGGACGCCTAGTGCAAACCTCGTTTCTTTTTTATGGGGGCATCACCACATTCCTCTTGGCAGCCTTCGCAATTCGCTTTAACGTATTCGACCAGACTCTGGGTCGAACCCTCGTCGGGAACCTGGCGTTTATCGGATTCCAACAGATTCCCGGTTTCAATATCCTCGGCAGTTCCATTTTATTCTGGGTTTACCAGGTATTAGCCGTTGCGCTTTTGGCTTCCGCTTCCTTGACTGCCTTTCAAGATCTTCAAGCGACGGAATGGAGAGACGTAGCCATTGGAGAACTACCGGAAATTATTGTCTACCGGAATAAAAAAGGCACCTTCACGCGCTCGGTAACCGTGGCATTTGTGGTGACTCTACTGATTATGCTGGTCATCCGGGCCGAGCAATCGGCGGCAGTTCCCTATTACGGTATCGGTGTATTCATGCCAATCATGGTCATGGGGCTTGCCATACGCCAGCATATCCTAAGGACATTTACCGGAAGGAAACGTTTTTGGGGTGCTTTGGGGGCAGGTTTTGCTGGTATCCTCTCGGGTATCGTGTTTGTGGGTCAAATCGCCGGTAAATGGGATGAAGGTGGCTGGGTCGTCCTGATTTCCTTCAGTATACTAATTTTGGCCGCACACGCTATACTGATCTCCCCCGCCGGTTTTCGTCCTCCCGAGAAAATCCATCGCATTGTTCGGGAAAAAGCTCGTATCCAGGGTGCGATGGCATCAATTGTGGAATGGCAGTCTCTGCGTATGCAGGAATACCGGTACAACATCCTGGTATCGATTTCACGATTCTTCGAACTATTCGGTATCCGCCGGCCATCGCGTTACGAACGGCCCGTGCCCGCAGGAGATTATAACGAGGCGATCCACATCGACCACCCGGATGCGCCTTCGCTGCTGGCGGATTATTTGAAACCGAAACCCGAACCAAAAGTCGGCGGTCATCCAAAGGAAACCGCCGGAGCCGACAATGATAAACCGGAGTAGCTTTTTATCCTGTGAATATATATAGTATGGTTGAAGTTAATCAAGGAAAATAATTTCGCCGTATCCGTCGGCATCTATGCCTTCCGCCCCCATTTCTTCGCTCCGCGTTTCCGAGGTCTATTCCGCGCTCGAGACAAGTCCGCAAGGCCTTTCCCAGGAAGAAGCTGTTTCCCGGTTATCCCTGTACGGGCCCAACCGCCTGCACATCGAAAAACCGGTCTCCCTGGAGTACCGCCGTTTATTGGATCAGGTCACCCATCCCATGGCTCTTCTGCTTTGGGTCGCGGGATTAATCGCCATCATCGGAGGCCGTCCCGTCCTCGGGCTGGTCATCTGGATGGTCGTCCTGGTAAATGCGGTATTTTCTTTTTTGCAGGAATACCGCGCCGAGCGCGCGATTTCCTCGCTGGAGAAGCTGCTGCCGGATTTCACACGCGCATTGCGCGACGGCGCGGAAATCAGCTTGCCCTCTTCCGAGATCGTGCCGGGCGATGTCCTGGTCCTTGCGGAAGGAGATAACATCCCGGCCGACGCCCGTGTCATAGAGGAATTCGGGTTGCGCGTTAACAACGCCACCCTGACCGGTGAGGCGATGCCTGCGCGCAAGACTGCGGAACCCTCTTTGCGGCAGGACCTAACCGAAGTGGAACAAATCAATCTGGTATTCGCGGGAACATCGGTGGCGTCCGGAACCTCCCGGGCGATCGTGTATGCCACCGGGTCGCTGACGCAATTCGGGAGGATCGCCCGCCTGACCCAGGAAACGCCCGAGATTAAAAGCCGCCTGCAAGCGGAAATGCAGCGGATCACCCGCCTGTTTACCATCCTCGCGCTGATTGCCGGCACCATGGCTTTTTCGCTCGGTTTTTGGCATGAACGGATATATTGGTTAACCGCTTTTCTGTTGGCCATCGGAGTAGTTGTGGCTGTAATCCCAGAAGGATTGGTGCCCACTCTAACGCTCACCCTGGCGATCGCCGTGCAACGCCTGGCCACACGCGGCGTGCTGGTGAAAAATCTTTCCATGGTGGAAACTCTCGGAACCACCTCGGTGATCTGCACCGATAAAAGCGGAACCCTGACGCAGAACCAGATGACCGTCCGCGAAGTATGGGCGGGCAACCGTAGATTTTCCGTCGGCGGAGCGGGATACGAACCGAAAGGCAATTTTTCCCCGGCGATCGATCCTCCCGGCATGCGGGATGATCTGCGCAAGCTGCTTAACGCCGCTATCCTTTGTAACAACTCCCGCCTGCTGCCCCCCACCCCCGAGCGCCCTCGTTGGTCCTATTTGGGGGATCAGACCGAAGCTGCGTTGAGGGTTTTGGCGGCGAAGGGGAAGGTTGTCGAAGAGGAAGTACAGCAAGAATTTCCTCGGATACACGAATTGCCTTTTGACGCCCGGCGGAAACGGATGAGTACGGTCCACCGCCTTCCAGACGGCCGGGAAATTGTCTTTGTCAAAGGCGCTCCGCGGGAAGTGTTGCAATTATGCACGAGCGTCCACATCCGGGGCCAGGACGTTCCACTGGATCCTCAGATGCGATCGCAGATCCTTTCGACCAACGACGAATACGCCCGCAACGCGCTGAGGGTATTGGCTTTGGCCTGCCGCACCCTTCCCCCGCGGACCGGAGCGGGGTCGGATTTCTCGGTTGAATCGGTGGAGCGGGAATTAACCTTTCTGGGGCTGGCCGCCATGATGGATCCCCCACGACCGGAGGTGGCGGATGCCATCAAGCGCTGCCGGGAAGCGGGTGTGCAGTGGGTGATGATCACCGGCGACTACGGGTTAACCGCAGATTCCCTTGCCCGCCGCATCGGAATGCTCTCTAAGCCCAATCCGAGGATTCTAACCGGCGCCGAACTGGAACAGATGAGCGACGCCCAGCTCCAGCTAATCCTCAAACAGGAAGTGATCTTCGCCCGCATGGCGCCGGAACACAAACTGCGGCTGGTGGCGGCTTTCCAAGCGAACGGCGATGTCGTCGCGGTCATCGGGGACGGAGTAAACGACGCCCCGGCACTGCGCAAAGCCGACATCGGGATTGCAATGGGGATCAGCGGGACCGACGTCGCCCGCGAATCGGCGGACGTCATATTAACCAACGATAATTTCGGGGCAGTCGCGGACGCGGTGGAGGAGGGCAGGACCGTCTTTGATAACCTGCGGAAATTCGCTACCTACATTTTTGCCAGCAACGTCGTCGAGGTTGTGCCGCTCTTGGCCACAGCCATATTTGATTTGCCGTTGGCGTTGACCGTCACCCAGATCCTGGCGATTGATTTGGGCACCGACCTACTGCCGGCCCTGGCGTTGGGAACCGAACGGCCGGAACCGGATGTGATGTCCCGCCCACCGCGAAAAAAGGGGCAACCCCTCTTGGATCGAGGCGTGGGATTTCGAAGTTTGTGGTTGGGTTTGATCGAGGCGGGATTATGTTTTTCAGGTTTCCTTTTCGTGTATTATAGAGAGGATCCGATCCATTGGCAGGCGCTCCTGGCTCCCATCTGGAGTTCCTATGCCGAGTTGATCAAGACAACGGCCGGGCGGACGTACGTCCTCGCGACGACGATGTTCCACGCCGGTGTGGTGACTTCCCAGGTGGGGAACGTTTTTTCCTGCCGCACCAGCCGCGAGCGTGGAAGCCGCGTGGGATTCTTCAGCAACCGTTTTCTCTTGCTGAGCGTGGCCTTCGAGATCGGGCTGATCGTTTCGTTGATATACATTCCGCCGTTTGCATCCATCTTCGAACATCTGCCCATTCCGGCGGCGTATTGGATCCTGCTGGCCCTGTATGGGCCAATCCTGTACTTGATCGAGAAATTTCGGAAAAGCCTGGTTCGGCGGGGAATGTTTGCGCGCGGAGGAAAACTCCTCCCCTCCCCGACCGACCGATCGGCGGAGGAATAAGGATTCCCCGCCGGATTGTCCAGGGAAAGGACGGTGCTATGAAAATCATCATCATGGGTTGCGGCCGGGTGGGTTCCGAGGTCAGCCGGCTGATGTCGGAGGAAGGGCATGACGTGACAGTCATAGATTGCGACGAGAATATCCGCGAAATCCTGGGGCCGCAATTCCACGGAAAGATCGTCATCGGCATGGGGTTCGACCGGGAGGTGCTGATCCGCGCCGGGATTGAACACGCCGACGCCTTCGCGGCCACCAGCGATTCCGACAATGCTAACATCGTCGCCGCCCGAATTGCCCGGAACATTTTCAAGGTTCCGCGGGTCGTTGCGCGCTTGTTTGACCCGCGCCGCGCGGAAATATACCGCCGGCTCGGGTTGGCGACCATTTCCTCCACCGCCTGGGGCGCCGAACGCATCCGCGAGACACTAACGCACGCGGAACTGGATGCCCAAGGCACCTTCGGCTCCGGCGAAGTGTCGCTGTTCACCATCGAGGCGACCCCGGCCCTGATCGGCCGGATGGTCAATGCGCTTGTTATCCCAGGGGAAATCGGCGTAGTAGCCATCACCCGCGAGGATAAAGCGTTCCTTCCCATGCTCGGGACTGAAATCCGGGAAGGGGATTTGATTCACTTTGCGGTGGTTTCTTCCGCCCTGGATCGATTGGAAAACCTGCTGGGAATCGAGCAAGGAGGACAACCATGAATGTGATCATTGTCGGCGGCGGAAAGGTCGGTTCCCATCTTGCCGATATCCTTCTCCGCGGAGGGCATTCGATCCGGGTGGTGGACGATCGCCACGACGTGATCGAACGGCTTGAGCAGGAATTGCCCAAAGGAGTGGTGGTACGCGGCGAAATGAGTTCGCCTGCCGTTCTGGAGGAGGCGGGAGTTGCCAAGGCAAACGTCCTGGCCGCGGTTACCGATCAGGACGACACCAATCTGGTCATCACCACCCTGGCGAAATTCGAGTTTCATGTGCCGCGCGTGATTTCGCGCGTGAACAATCCAAAAAACGGGTGGCTGTTCACCGCGGAAATGGGCGTCGACGTTGCCATCAGCCAGGCGGATATGATGGCGCGGTTGATTGCAGAAGAAATGTCGATGGGTGACATGGTTACGGTTATGAAATTGCGGAAAGGCCTATTCTCCCTGGTGGAGGAAAAGGTCCATCCAGAATCGGAAGCCAATGGCAAGGCGGTGCGGGATCTAAATCTACCGGCGGAATGCGTCTTGGTAGCGGTGATCCATAAAGGGGAGTTGATGCTTCCGCATGGTTCCACAATCCTGGAGCCCGCCGATGAGGTCCTGTCCGTCGTCCACCAGTCCAAACTGGAGTTATTCGCCTCTAAATTGGGAAAGAAGGAATCCTAAAAAGACCGGCCGGGAAAAGTTTCCCGGCCTTTTTTTTTGGAATTGGAGAGGATTTGTTCGTGGCAGGACGTAATTGTTTGGGTTCCTGAAGGATGCCGAGGGAGGAAGGTGTTGACGGCGTCCGGATCGAATGGGGAAGGTGATCACCCGGGCGGAAGGATCATGCGGCGCGCCATTTCTACCTTGGGTAGAATCATCCTTTCGATATCCGAATCGCCCGCCGGCACCGGTACGTTATCGAACAGAAACCAATCTTCCGTATGATCGACTGATTTTCCAGGTTCCAGTAAGAGCAGGGGACCGAGTGTCTCCAGTTCCAGGATATCCGCATTGGTGAACAATTCCGTCGAAGAGCCAAAATCCGGGTATTCCTTTTTCCCTTCATAGGGAAATAATTTAAGAAAGAGATTACCTTGACGGCAATATGCGGCCCATCCGTCGGGCACGGGTGCGCCGATTTTTTGCGCTTTCGCTGATTTTGGATCCTGCTGCAACCGGATGTATTTTGCTCCCCAACCCCAACGCGGATCCGACATATCGGTGTACGACCAGAGGACCAACCGACTGGTCGGTAATAGATTTTTATTGTCATGCGTGCCGCGCGGAGGCAGCGGCAATATCGCCGTTCCGCCGGAGGCCATTACCGAAAGCGCCCATGGCGCCAGTTGAATCGGCTTGGAACCGATATTGGTCAGGCGATGCTGGATGCGCGCATGGGCTTGCACCGGATCCAACCGGGCGAACCATTCCTTTTGAATTCCCGCGGGAGTTTCCGGAGGCGGCGTAAGATGCACTCCGTCGCGGATGGATTCGACCGTCACGGGACGATTGTCGGGAATATAGGTCAGCACCGGATCCTCGGGAGCGCGCCAGAGGCGGTGCCCCCCGTAGGCATGGAACTCGGAATCTCCGGTTTTTCCCGAATAGGATTCATCCTCGTAAAATTCGTTCGGCTTACCGACGAACGCAAAACGGATAATCCTCGGGCCGACATCCCCGGTGATGACCATTTCCACGGAGTTGTTGGCCAATCGGATGCAATGGGACCAGCCTTTATATGAAATCGTTTCCATAACCTCTCCTGATGCCTGACTGGGAATTCCTTCCGAGATATAACCCGGGTAGTGTCGATCAATGCGGCTTCCTGAACCCCCTAATTATATTCCTTGGCGGGGAATTTCAACACGCCGCCCGGTAGGGAATGACCATTTACTCTCGCGACGGCCAAGGAGCAACTGAGAATCGAAAAGTCGCTGGTTTGATGGAGCCGGTCTGTCCAAGACCAGGGTCGATCGTAAACCGGATTCCGGCGTAAAAACGAATGTCCTGCCGGTCCACCTCCACCCACGCCAACTCGCCCTCTTGGGAAGTAGCCGGTTCCCACTGATCGAATACGGCGTTCCCTAGACTATAGAGAACCAGTGTGTCACCGACCCAGCCGGTTTCCTGGACGGCGTGCGGGTGATGCCCCCAAAGGATGTTCGCACCGGCCTTGGCCAGCGCCTGGGCGATGCGCTTCTGCAAGTCGTCGGAACCCGACTGATATTCCATCCCCCAATGCAGAGAGATAATCACAAAGTCGCCTTCGCGGCGTAAATCACGAACCTGGTCTACGAGATCTTCCACGGCATGGGTTGAACTCCCATCGGTGAAATCAACGGCGAGAAATGCCAGACGAATTCCATGAACGGAGAAGAGCAAAGGAGACGTGGAATCCAAAACCGAAACGCCGTGTAGCTTCAATACGTCTCGGGTGCATCGCTCTCCAAGGTCTCCGTCATCCCCGGCATGATTGTTTGCCAAGGATACAATATCCAAACTTGCCGAGGTCAATGCCGCGACCGAGCCGGAGGGTGCGATAAGCAGTCGGGAATTGGTGGATGCCGGGGTCCCGCAGTCGATCGGGGATTCCAAATTCGCCATGGCAACGTCGGCGGATTGCAGGATGGGAGCCAAGGATTGCAGGGTTTGTTCCCATCGGCCGGTTGCATGTGCGAACGCAATCCCCCTGCCCAACATCACATCACCAAGCAATGCGATAGTTACGGTGGGTTCGTATACGCTGGCCGATAGAAGGACCGGAGCGAATGCAGCGATCATCAAACAGCGCAACCGCGCGAAGCGCTGTGGGTTAACCGCGTGTGAGATCATACGCGATCGAATGGACTACTGTGGTTCCATGGTTCATCCGATATACTTTCCGCCGGATGAGTCCGATCGACGGGCCTACGGAACGATAAATGATGAGGTCCATTCCGGCGGCGCGGGCGGCGTGGAACTACTTACCAGCGCCTGCCAAGTTTCGTCCGTCATGCGGTCCCCCGGAGCGACGGTAAATTCGTAATACGTGAATACCGCCCCGATCCCCAACCGCCAGGGGGAATCCGGAAGAACGACGAAAATAAACGTCGGTTGGCCCACGCCTTCCTCCAGTACGACCGGAGCACCGTCCTTGGTAATGCCGCTGGCGACATCCGCCACGAGCGCCGCTTTCTGATCGGAAAGGTCCTTATAACTTGCAGATTGCGCATCCCGATCGGCAGCCGCGACGGTGAGGGATTCCAATTCACCCCCAAAATATTGAATCCGCAAATATTCCTCGTCGGTGATGGATTGGCCGGCAAGCTCCTTCTCGGAGATGCTTTGCAGAAACGCCAGTAGATCGATCAGATTGTCCAGATTTCCACCGGTCGTCGCTGAGAGGAGATCGCGACTGGCAAGGCCGGATTTGGTCATCATGGCAAGCGCCCGAAGCCGGGCGTAGGCTTCGGGATTGGGTTCCACGTAACCGTGCGGCGGCGCGGGCGGTCCTCCCCCACCCATCTCAGCCATCACCTGTTTGGCATATAGGATCGTATCGTGCTTGAGTTCGGTCCAGGAAGCCAGCGCCGCGTGCAGGTCCTTGCGTACCCAGGCCGGGTTTTGCATGAAGGGAGGAAATCGATTGTCCTTTACGGAAATCAGCGGTTGGAAAGAATAGAGCCAGGAATAATATAGATTCTGTGTCCAAGTGTCCTTTTGAAGTGCGGAAATTTCACTCTGAACCTTGGTCATTTGGCTGTTGAAATTTTCAAATTGATCTTCTCCTTGCGTGCGAAGGATGGAAAGCGCCTCCTCCGAGCCCAGGGCTGCGAAGAAATCGAGCGCTTTGGGCAACCCGCGCGGGTTATCTTGGGTTCCGACATTACGCCAGATCATCTGGCCGAAGACGTATTCGTCCAGCGTGAACCGCTGCCCCATCAGGCGGAAACCCTTGGTGGCGTCGGTTTTAGCTTCCCAGATCCAAACCCACATGGAGTTGATTTGAGGGGGCGGCAGCGACTTTGCCGCGGTTAAAAATTCCGCGATCTTCCCCTGGTCCGCAAACGTCGTGATCGGCGCCCCGGCTCCAAACACCGAATCCGAAAGCGCGCCGTATTCCTTGAAAGAGAGGTCGTCCGCTTTTCCGACGATGAACACGGTCGGTTCGTAAATGTTTTGCCACAATTGCACTGCGGGAGTGCCGTCGGGAGTAGTGGTGGTGCGCAGAGCCTGGGTGGCTAGCAGGGCGCGTTGGGTTTCAAAGCTGTCGCGCAGGCGAAAGGTCATTCGACCGTACCACATCATGGCCCGGAAATATCGCTGCAGGTCCTCGCTTTTAGTATAGTGGCCCCGCGGGATGTACTGACTGTAATCTTCCCTGTACTTCTGATCGTCCGGGAGGTCGGGACGGTCCCAGATGGGCGAGATGGAAAACCCGCTATGCGCCATGATGAGCGTTATCTCGGCGGAGGTAAGGTCAGACGCTTCGGATGGAACTTCGTCCGAGAGCCCGAGCAGCTGCGCAGCGACTGCAAAGTAAGCGACGTTCCTGCGCGCCGGATCCTCCAACGCGCTTCCCTGAACTTGCTGGAATTGCGCGTGCGAAGCGGCCAATAGGCTGCTGGTCAGGGTTTTCAATGTCGACGTAAAATTTTCGCGTTCCAGATCGCGCAACATTTTATCGAAAATCAAATGGTAGATATGATACACGGCGTCGGTGGTGACAAATACCGGTTGATTTTCCTCATACCGAAGGGATTCGTACAGTTGAAAGAATTCCTGGAACTTGCCGGGTTCCGGCGGAGAGACGACAAAACCAGATTTGGAAAGCGCATCTTTTTGCGACGCGGTCAGGGCGGCGGAATCTACCCCGGTTACCTGGGAAAGATCGACGGGCAGCGAATACCCTCCGGAAAAGGATGCAGGCAAGTTGACTGGAATGGACGGATAATCCGCGAAAGATTTCAGGCGGGCATCGGCTGGAGAGGTTGGGGTCGGACCAGCCGGGGATGAGGCCGGTGTTGAGGTTGCCGCTTGCAATGTGGCCGAAACAGGCAACAGATTGCATGCCAGGGACAATCCCCCAAGCATAAGCACGAGCGTTCCGCATGACGAGATTTTCTTTTTCATTTTGTCCTCTTCTTTTGTCGGAAATCTAGTCGACGGGATCGATAAGTATGGAAGGATCCCCTTCCCGATTGGTAAGGAACTGGATTTTTCCTATCCGGGTTGTCCGGCGCCCCATGAGCGAAAATCCAAAACCGTTCCATTCCCACAGGGAGAGAGCTCTGGCCATCGAGGCCTGATCGTATCCCGTCTCGACCGCCATTAGTTCTTGGCGTCCGTCTCCATTCCAGTCGGCAGCGTAAAAATCCAGGAGGGGTTCAGCCAAGGCGGAACCCGCCCACAGCTCGCGAAAGGTGTTCTGCACCCAGCGGATGAGGATTATATGACAGCTTTGATTCTGTGCATCGTGAAATCCGGCGATGCGCCCGCCATGAGGAAGGAAAGCATCGATCGGCCAGGGAGCGAACGGTCTCCATACCAGTAAAGTCAGCTCGGGATCGCCGTCATGATCGAGATCGGAGATTTGCGCCTGATCTATTTTCCAGTTGGATGGACTGGACCAAAGGGTTTCCAATCCGCCTTGGATGGAGATGCTGTCGCCGATGAATGCTATCCGTTCGATTTTTCCATCGGAATTCAAATCCGCCTCGCGAAGGGGAAGAGCCGGGATGGATGGCTGAGGAGCCACGGCGGTGAAATCCCCGTCCAACCATTCCCACTGCGTCAAATGGGTACGGAAGATCGTGATCGAGGAACAAACCGCCAGGAAATATACTGCGGTGCGCATTGGAATCACCCTGGGCATCCAGAGTATTGTACAATTGGATACCTGAAAGGGCAAAAAAACGATTTCCCACCGCAAGGAGGATTTCATGAGAAAAATGACAAATTCCAACCTGCAAAATGCCTTCGCCGGAGAAAGCCAGGCTCATATCCGCTACCGGAATTTTGCGGATCGGGCCAAGAAGGATGGATTTCCCAACGTCGGCAGATTATTTGAAGCGGCGGCGGCGTCCGAAAGTGTTCACGCCGGTAATCACCTGCGGGCCCTGGATGGAATCCAGGAAACGGTATCGAATCTGGCCGCGGCAACCGACGGAGAAAATTTTGAAATCGAGGAAATGTATCCCGCCTATATCGCCATCGCTGAACAACAGGATGAGAAGAAAGCCCGCCAGACGATGCACCGCGCGTTGCAGGCGGAAAAGGTCCATTTGGATTTATATCGCCGTGCCGCTTCGGAAGTGTCGGCCGGAAAAGATATCGGCAGGACGGATTATTATGTCTGCCCGGTTTGCGGATTTACCATGGAAGGAAATGCGCCGGATGTGTGCCCGGTATGCGGCACAAAGCACGAACTTTTTTTGAAAATTTAAAAATTACTATAACTTGATTCTCCATACTCCCGGGGAACCGGAAAAATACATCGGGGTTGCATGTTCTTTTATGCAACCCCGATGTTCATGGAGAACGGCTGAGCCCATGAAGGGATTTTCTCCTTTCATGACCCCTCGGTTATTCTTCTTCTTCGAAACTTTCCACGTAGTAGGTA
>JBEKDW010000038.1:0-13269 GCA_050014155.1 Anaerolineales bacterium | reverse complement strand
CGCCCGTTTTTCGAGCGACAACCAGTTCAATATTCGCGACGGAAATCCGGATTGCAGCGGTGCGACCCCCACACAGGATTTCTACCGCATGACGGCTTGCATGGCTTTGGATGAATTGTCCAACGAACAGCCCTCGATCGTGCTCTGCATGCCGGGAGCTCCCATAACCCCAAACTGTCCTAACCCGAATACCGACCCCACGGACGACGTGATCATCTCGGTGTTCAGCGTGCTGCGCAGGCCCGGCGACGCCATCACGCGTTTTCCAACCGACGCCGGAGAGATGGGCTGGTCGTACGATGCCGACTTACTAGGGCAAGCCCAAGGTGATATACGGACGGGGATGCACGTTTCCACTTTCACCTCGGCTAAGGTCCAATCCATGCTCGAGTCCGGCACGCCCAATACCGGATATGTCCTGGTGGAGGTTGGCTACAGCTACCATCAAGTTCTCGGCCTGCCGTGGTTCACGGCGTTCGTTCACGATCCGGTCCTATTCCATATTTATGCCATGTGGCCGTGTGTATCGGCTGAACCAACTTCGACACCGAAGTAATAAGGATGAAGAAGGCAATATGAAACGCACACCCAAGTGGAAGATAGTTCAACGTTGGAAAACCTCGGGGCAGGCCTTGATCCTGATCATCATCACCTTCTTCGGGCTGCTGTTCTTCCTTGGTTTGATGATCGACCTGGGGCAGATCTTTCTGGCCAAGGGATATTTGCGCCGCGCCGCCGATGCCGCGTCGCTGGCCGCCGCCGGCCAATTCCGCCAGGACCGGACGATCACCGATATGACCAATGCGGCGGACGAAGTGGCGCGCATGAACGGCGTTGCCCCGACCTCGATCACGGTCCAGACCTGTGATTCGATGGGGGGAACGGGCGTGCTGTGTCCGGCGCCCGGCGATATGCCCAAAAAGCTGGTCCGGGTGACGATCGTGATGGATTATCCCCTGACCTTCCTGACGCTGCTGAACCTCTATTCGGTCCAGTTGACGGAGACTTCCGTCAGCGAAGCAGCCTCCATGGATGTGGTCCTGGTGCTCGACACGTCGGAATCAATGACCTTTGACGCCCCCTATACCGGAGGTCCGATAGGCGCCGACCCGCGAGATGCCTCATATTGCAATCTCCATTATGCTGATGCGGATGCCTGCGAACCCTTCAAACAAGTAAAAACCAACGCGCTCAGTTTTGCGAACAAAATATTGGATAAAGACCCCGCCAAGGAAGAGGACCGGCTGGCGATCGTCACCTTTGCGAACGGGTGGCAACCGCCCCCGCAGGGGACGCAGGTTGTGCCGATGACGGCGAGCGGTTGGACCAACGATTATTCCGTGGCCGCGAATGCGATAAATGACCCGATCACCGGCCTGAAGGTATACGATCCCGGATTCCCTTGCCCATATGGGCTCTATGGTACCGCGGTAGTGGACCATACAAATATTCTCAGCCCCTGCCGGTATTATGGGGATGATGGAACCTACTACAATCTTAGTTGTCTGTTTTGCACCGACTTAGACGCCGCCAATATGGACAACGGAGTGCCCCATACTAAGGATCCAGCAGGCATTTCCGCCTTCACCACGACCGATATCGGCGGGGCGTTGCGCCTGGCGGGCAGTCAGTTTGCGAAGGATAAGCGCCCGGATGCGCTATGGGTCGTGGTGTTGCTGACCGATGGACAGGCCAATGCCACCTTCGCCACCTATGAGGATACCGGCGACGCCGGCAACACGAATATTTACCCCTCATGGGTCGACTCCAGCTTGTATCCCCAGCTTATGGCAAACCTCCCGTTGGGGTTTTGCCCGGATATGGATTGGGTTGGGCCGAGTGATAATCCAAACAGGAGATACTGCCAGGATGGCAACGTAACTACCCGTCATGTCGTGGGTAGCGCCCGGTACGACGCCGACGATTTTGCCAGAGATCAAGGGGATTTTGTCTCCTGTCCGGCAAGCGGAACGATGCCGGCCTGTAATGGAACCAAGGGGCAGGGCGCGATCATCTTTACGATCGGCTTGGGAAATGAAATTCTGGCGCTGGATGACGAGGCGGCCGGGCACCAGAAACCGTATGGCGGCGCGCTGTTGCGGTACCTCGCCGCGGTCGGCGACGACGGCAACTCGGCGACCGATCCCTGCTCAACGGAACCGGATTACACAAAGAATTGCGGCAACTATTTTTTTGCCCAGCACGGTACGGACCTGGACAAAGTCTTCGAGGCGATCTATTCGCGCATCTTTACCCGCTTGACGCAATAAACCGCGCTTGAAGCACGCGGGATAGAAGAGGAAATTATGATCACGGAACTTTTCCTGGGAAAAAAGACAAATTCCATTGCCGCCCGGCGGGCGGGCAAACGCCGCACCCGGGGCCAGGGCTTGGTGGAATTCGCTCTCGTCCTCCCGGTCCTCCTGCTCTTTATCTTTGGGATCATCGAGTTCGCGCGGATTTTCTATTCCTGGCTGATCATCACCAATGCGGTTCGCACCGGCGAGCGTTACGCCGTCACCGGCGAGTACATGGATAAGTATTGCACCGCGGCCGTCAATTCCGTCCCCGGTAGCGACGGCGACGGGGATTACTGCGAGAAAATTGTCGATACCAGCGATACCCTGCACGGCCATGGCCAAGATGCCGCCCGGGCAGCGGAAGAAGATTACGCCCGGCTAATGTCGATCGTCGAGGTCACGGATAATGCCGCAACCGGTCTCCTGCGCGGCACCGATCCCGGCAGCCCGTTGACTCCCATCATCCCCTATAAGGACCCGGGATATTTCCACATCGTCGTCTGCAGCACAAGCACGGGGATCGGCTGGATGCCGATGAACGCTGTCACCGATAACTACTGCACGCCCCGCAACGACGCCGGCGACCCGCAGGAAGGCATGGTGCGGGTTCTGGTGGCGATGACCTTCGAGCACCCGCTGATCATGCCGCTGATCAGCAACGTCTGGCCGCATCTCACCCTGCATGCCGACCGGAGCGGATGGCTCGAGCAATTCCGCGTTGCGCGTGTTTTGGGAATTCCCCTGGGGGGCATGCACCAACTCACCAACACGCCCACCGAAACCCTGACGCCCTCTCAAACCTATACGCCGTCCGAGACGCCGACCTTCACCCAATCGCCGTCGCCGACTGAGACGGATACACCGACCGAGACAGCGACGGTGACCGCGACGTCTACCGGCACCGCTACCAAAACCCAGACGCCGACCAAGACCAACACGCTGACGGTCACCCAGACGCCGACAGTCGCCACCAATACCCCCACCAGCACGCCGACGATCACCAATACGCCGACGATCACCAATACACCGACGATCACTAGTACGGCGACCAAAACGCCAACGATTACCCAGACACCGACGATCACTCAGACGCCGACCAAGACCAACACGCCGACGATCACGCTGACCCGGACCATCACACCGACCCGAACGCCGGTCACGCCGTCGCCTACCAAGACGCCGACGAGCACCAGGACGCCGACCAATACGCGTACGTTCACGAAGACACCGACGATCACCAAAACGCCGACGATCACGTGGACGCCGTCAAAAACGCCGACGGTCACCCAGACGCCGACGATCACCAATACGCCGACGATCACCCTGACGCCGACGATCACCAACACGCCGACGATCACGAATACGCCCACCGTCACCAGAACATTTACACCGACGGTGACGCTGACCAATACACCGACGATCACCCGCACACCCACGCGAACGCCGACGGAGACGGTGCAGATGACGGATACGCCGACGGCCACGAAAACCAAGACGCCGGTGACGCCGATTCAAGGCGGGTAAACCTGTCGATAGAATGGAAAGGAACAAAGAAGGGGCGGAGAATATCCGCCCCTTTTGGTTTCCTTTCGACCCGCAAGCCGGGGTAAAATCATTCCATGCGAGGCTCAGAGCGGCATTTCCTATGGCGTCTTCTTCCGGCCGTCTGTTTTACGGCGGCCGTCCTCGCCTGGTTGTGGCTGTATCTGCGTTTCCTGCGTTCCTTCTATTCGGTCCCCAATCCGTTTTTAATCCCGCTTTCGCTCATGCAATGGCTTCCCGGTTTCATCGCCGCGATCCTCGCCCTGGCGCGGGTCCGCCGGGAAGAAGGCTCCCTGGCGCGGGCGTGGTTTTTCCTCGCCCTGGCACTCACCCTTTGGCCGCTGGCCGACGGACTGGAACAATTAATTCCCTCCAATCTCTCGTTGCTGCTGGTTGCGGTTCCGCGGGCGACGCACCTTCTGGCATACGCCTTCGCGTTGGCCGCGGTCTTCTATTTCGCGCCCCTTCCGGAAGTCCGCTTCAGCCGGCTGCGCTTCCTGATGGATATGATCATCCACACCGCGTCGTGGGGGATGATCCTGTGGTTCCTCCTGATCCAGCCGATCCTGTCGCCGATCCGCGTCAGCCTGGATATGCGTTTTTGGATCGCTTTGTATTCGATCCTGGATCTTGTACTGCTGATGCTGCTCGTCTGGCTGCAGGGACAAGCAGTCCGGCCCGCGGGTGCGTTGTGGCTGTTGGCCGGGGGATTCTTCCTGCTTTCCGTCCACGACGTGGTCACGGGATGGATCGTCCTGCAGGGAGGCGCGCAGGCCTACGTCTACACCGGGTTTCTAATGGTAGGGGGGTATGCGCTGATCGGAATCGCGGCCGCCGGCTGGCGCAGAGGACCCGCAAAACCGGAACTTCACCCTGAGCCGGGAGTTGCCGCGCGCGGATTGAGCCGGCTGAGGGGACGGCTGCGCCGTGTCGAAGAGCGCTGGCTCCCCCTGGCTTCCACCATCGCCCTGATCGCATTCCTGTTTGCCGATTGGAGCCGCACCGGCACGGTCGATCCGCTCCTGGCCGTTTCGACGGCATCCCTGAGCCTGATGCTTTTCCTGCGCGAGGGGGTGATTGCCGGTCAGGCTGAACTGGAAGGATACGCCGTACTGCTCGACAACATCGAGGATCCGGCCTTTATTTGCACCGACGGAGGCCGGGTGATGCTGGAGAATCCGGCAATGCGCAGGAAGTATCCGGCCGGACGAAAAAACAATTTGTTGCCGGCCCTGTTGCCCGTTCGACCGGAATGGAACTTCCTTCTACAGGAAGCTCGTAAGGGCGGGTGGGGCGACGAGGTTTGGGTGGGAGGGGAATCCTCCGCAGAGGGAGGTTTCCCTGCCTGGCTTGTGCTACAGCGCCTGACCGGCGAGGAAGCCCAACCCGGACGGTTCGCAGGGCTCCTGCACGACCTGTCGCCGCAGCGCAGGCAGGAAGAATCCCTGCGCGCCGCTTACGACCAGGCGGAAGAATCCCGCCTGGCGCTCGAGGGGCTCAGCGGTACGCTGGAGGGAAAGGTGCGCGAAAAGACCGCCGACCTATCCCGGGCGCTGGAGCAACTGGAGGAACAAAACCGGATGCTGCGCTCGTTGGACCGCCTGAAGTCGGAGTTCGTGGCGCTGACCTCGCACGAGCTGCGCACGCCGCTGATGGCCATCCGCGCCGGGTTGGAACTGATTGCCGTGCAGAAGAATCCGATGCCGGAAGAGATGCGCTCCAACCTCGACCTGGTGCGGAAGGAATCCGAAAGGCTGGGACGGTTCGTCGAGAGTATCCTCGACCTTTCCGCGCTGGAAGCTGGCAGGCTTCCGCTGCAGATCGGCCCGGTGCAACTGAAAGAGCCGGTTGAGGAGGCCCGCATGGCGCTCGCCGCATCCCACGGCGGGTTGGAGGGCCGCAACCTGAAGCGGCTGCATATCCGCCTCCCCGCACAACTTCCGGACGTGCAAGCCGACGAGCACATCCTCGCCAGCGTGTTGTTCCAACTGATCGATAATGCTTTCAAGTACGCGCCCGAGGGGCCGGTGCGCCTGACGGCCCGGGCACGGGACGACGGCGTGGATGTGATGCTCGCCGACAGCGGGCCGGGTATCCCGCCGGAAAAACAGGACCAATTGTTCCAGTTGTTTTCCCGGCTGGAAGACGCCGATTCTCCGCGCGTGCGCGGGGTGGGACTGGGTTTGTACATTTCGCGTAAAATGGTGGAAGCAATGGGCGGCACCATCGAGGTGCGGCCGGCCGAGCGCGGCCTGACGCTCTGCCTGCGGCTGACCATTTTCTCCGAGGCGACGTGAACCAAACCGTTCTTCTGGTGGACGACGACGAATCCCTGCGCCAGGTGATGGGCCAGTACCTGACTCAGGAAGGATACCGGGTGCTGTCGGCGGGTTCCGGCGCGGAAGGATTGCGATTGTTCTACGCCGAGCGACCGGACGCGGTCCTGCTGGATCTGATGATGCCGGGCATGGACGGGTGGGAAGTGTGCGCGAGGTTGCGCGAGCTTTCGGACGCGCCGATCCTGCTCGTCACCGCCCGCACCTCGCAAGAGGACAAGCTGCGCGGGTTCCGGTTGGGGATCGACGATTACCTTTCCAAGCCGTTCAGCCTGGCCGAGCTGGCCGCCCGGCTGCAGGCGGTCTTGGCGCGCAGCCATAAGACCGGCCCGCTCTCGGGCAAAGTTATCACCTGGGACGAACTGCGTATGGACCTCGGCAAGCGCCAGGTATGGTGCGGGGAGAAGATGGTGCTGCTCACGCCGACCGAATTTCGGATGCTGGAGATCCTCATTCGAAAAAAAGGAAGCGTGGCGACCGAGGAGGAACTGCGTGAGGAAATTTGGGGAAACGAGCGCCCGATGGATTCCTCCGCCGTGCGCCGCTACATCTGGCTCCTGCGCCAGAAGCTGGAAAGCGACCCGACCAAGCCGGCGCGCGTGCTGGCCGTGCGCGGCGCGGGCTACCGGCTGGGACCGTAATTTCGCCCTTTGAATGTCATTCCGAGAGCCGCGGAGCGGATCGAGGAATCGGTAATGCGTGGATTAGGATCGGCGGACTGCTGAAAAGAGTCACCGATCCCTCCCCCAAAAACCAAGGGCTCGGGATGACGTCCTTCATCTGTCATTCCGAGGTGTCCTTCAGGAGGCCGAGGAATCGGTGATGCTTGGATTGGGATCGGCGGATTGCTGGAAAGAGTGACCGATCCCTCGGCCGCTAAAACGGCTTCGGGATGATATTCTATAGGCGTGACGCTCTGCGAGTGTCATTCCGAGGCCTTCGAAGAAGGCCGAGGAATCGGTAACGCGTGGATTGGGAGAGGTAGACATATGGAATGCGTCACCGACCCCTCGCCTTCGGCTCGGGGTGACATTTTATAGGTGTGACCTCGGGCTAAGAACCAGGCTCGGGATGACATCTCTAAGGGGTGGCCGCAAAAGATAGGTGGATTATCGTTGGTTTTACGGATGATTGGCGTTGGGGGAGTATAGACCCCTGCGGTAGAATCTTCCTCGTGAGCCGGTTCCGCTTCCTGGCGTTTTTACCCTTTGCGCTTTTCACACTCTTCCTTGGTCCGCGCACTGCCGCCGGAACGGACGGCAGCAACGCGTTCCTCCATGACCTCGACAGTTCGGGCTTT
The DNA here is from genome assembly GCA_050014155.1 of Anaerolineales bacterium. Lineage (GTDB taxonomy): Bacteria > Chloroflexota > Anaerolineae > Anaerolineales > RBG-16-64-43 > FEN-1073. Next base: position 5,791 of record JBEKDW010000038.1, on the reverse strand, counting down.
CCGCAAATCCGCATATATCTCGGTGTGTCGGACGCCCTCGGCGCGCGCCCGGCGGGATTGGCTGCCGCGGATCTTTCTTTAAAGGAAGACAGCGTCCCGGCGCAGGATGTGATGATCGCGGGTGAGCAGACCGGTCTGCGGCTAGTTGTTGTGATCGACCCGGGGCTGGACATCCTTTACGCCCTGCCCGAAGGCGATACCCGCATCGAACGGTTGCGCCGGACGATGGCCGACTGGCTCGGCGGATTACCGCAAAGCGGGATCGACGATCTGACGCTGATCACGCCGGAAGGGACGCCCGTCTCGCATACGTCGGACCGGGACGTTTTTCTCGGCGGGCTGAACTCCTATACTCCGCAGCTTCCGGCACTGCGGAGCCTGGATTCCATGCTGGTGGATGCGCTCGGCGCGGCCGGCGATCCGATGCCGCGGCCGGGCATGCGCGCGTTCCTGCTGGTGTTCTCGGCTTCGAAACTTTCGCAGAGGGAAAATATCGGCCAGGGCCTGTGCAGCCGCGCCGCGGAGCTGCATGCGCCGCTGTATGGGATCTGGTCGGCGCGCATGGAGCCCTCGGCCAAGGCGGACATGGACGCATTGGCGGCGCTTGCCTCCGCCTGCGGCGGATATTCCGTGGCGCTGGAGAATCCCACCGGTCCCGCGACGATGCTCGGGATGATCGCCACCCAGCGGACGCAGTACCGTTTGGATTACCGCTCGTCGGCGGCATCCGCGGGGCAGCACACGCTCGCGGTGGCGGTCAACGGCGCGGGCTTTCAAGCCGAATCTTCTCCGCTGCCGTTCTCCATCGACGTGCAGCCGCCGGCGGTGGCTTGGATCGATTTTCCCCAGCGGCTGGTGCGCGCCGGCAGCGGCGTCTCGCAGCCGGTGGAGGAGTACCTACCCGGCGCGGTGGACCTCAAGGCCGAGGTGACCTTTCCCGACGGGCACCCGCGCCGGATCGTTTCGATGCAGCTATTTGCCGATAACCGGCTGGCGGCGGAGTGCACCCAAAGCCCGTGTGCCGGAGTCCATTGGGATTTGCGCGGCTACCTGCAAAGCGGAACCATCTCGCTGCGGCTGGCGGTGCGCGACGAACTCGGGCTGGAGGGCCAAACCGCGGAGCGGAAGGTGGACCTGGAAATCCGGCGCCCGTCGCTGGGGGAGGTGTTCCGAGCCCGGTATTTATTGCCGCTGAGCATAATACTGGCGGTGGCGGCGGCAGGCGGGATGTTGATCGCGGCCATCGCCAATCTCCACCGGTCGCGGGCCGAGGACGACGCGGGCGCGCTGTTGTTTCCGCCGCCCCGGCGCGGCTCCCGTCTCCGGTGGACGGGATTACAAACTCTGTGGGAAAATATCCACCGCTCCGGCAGGCCCGCCCGGGTGGAAACGGAAACCTACGCCATTCTCGAGCCGCTCGAGCCGGGCGGCAAGCCGCTGGCCGTCGCCGCCGATGACGTGCTGCTGGGCAGGGACGGACGGGCGGCCGTTCTGGTGCTGGACGATCCGTCGGTCTCGCCGTCGCACGCGCGCATTGCCAGAATGGGAGACGGGGTGCCGTGGGTGTTCGATCTGGGCTCGGCCGCGGGCAGCTGGATCAATTTCGAGGAGATTCCGCCGGAGGGCGCTCCGCTGCGCGAAGGCGACCGGTTGAATTTCGGCCGCGCGGCTTTCCGGGTGCGGTTGAAACCGCGCCCGGCGAACGGGGAAACTACCGATGAAGGATAACGCTCCCTTGCGTTTGGAAACGGCCGCGGATTCGAATATCGGCCTGGTGCGGACCAACAACGAGGACCGCTTCACGATCGTCGAGATTCCCTGTGACGGACAGCCGGGTACGCTGGCCCTGGTGGCCGACGGAGTGGGCGGACACGCGGCCGGCGAGGTGGCCTCGCAGATGGTGGTGGAGGAGGTCGTCCGCGATCTGAGCGCCGTTCCCTGCGCCGATCCCGTCCGCGAATTATCGCGCGCGGTGGTACGCGCCGGGCGCGCGGTTTACGCGCGCTCCCAGGAGGATGAAGCGTTGCGCGGTATGGGAACTACGCTCGCCGCCGTGTGGGTGATCGGCAGCCGGCTTTACACCGCCACCGTCGGCGACAGCCGCATCTATCTTCACCGCCGCGGCAAGACGATCCAGGCGAGCATCGACCACACCTGGGTGCAGGAGGCGGTGGAACGCGGCGTGCTCACCCCCGAACAGGCCCGCATCCATCCGAACGCGCATGTGCTGCGCCGCCACCTGGGCGGGCCAAACGACCCGATCCCGGACCAGCGCCTCCGCCTGGACGGGGACGAAGCGGCAGACGCCTCCGCCGTCCATCAGGGATGCGCGTTGGAGGATGGTGATGCATTGGTGCTTTGTTCCGATGGATTGAGCGATCTGGTGAACGAGAACGAGATCGAACGCTCGCTGCGCCATCCGCGCCTCGACCGTTCGGTGAAGGAGTTGATCGATCTGGCGCGGAACCGGGGCGGACACGATAACATCACCGTCGTTGCGGTCCGGGTTCCGGGGAAGCAGGCTACGAGGACGGGCTGGCGTCGATTCATTCCATTCGCGCTTTGAGGGTTTTTTCCATTGATCGCGCAGGTCGTAATCCTGTTATTTTATTAATCTTCACGTATAAATTTTGTGTCCCATTAATAGTTCGCGGATTCCGCGGATTTTACGGATTTCACTAATTGTCCAATCTAAAAAATAATTCCGCGCTATCCGTTTTTCCGGCGAAATCCGCGTACTGGATCTTGCGGGCCGTGAAGTGTTTACGATAATTTCACCCACTTGGCGAAAATCAATGCGGCGAGGAAGCGGCCGATGGCGGATATCAGGAAGGCGGCTTTGAAACCGAGCGCGGTCACCACCCATCCGCCGGTGGCCGCGCCGATCGCGAGGGCAATGGCAATGACGAACTGGTGGATGGCGGTAAACCGGGCGCGTTCCGCGGCGGGCGTGATCTGCATCAGCAGATTGAGCAGGCACAGGCTGAACATGGACCACAGCGCGCCGGAAAGCAGGTTAATCCCCAGGACATACCATGGCGAGGGAACGAATACCCACGCCAGTGGCAGGATGGGAATGAGCAGGCTGGTGATCAGCACGATCCGCCGCGGACCCCAGCGGTCGGCCAGCGGACCGAAGTAGCGCAGCGCCGGCAATCCGACGACGCTGCCGGCGGCGGCCAGGACCCCCACCTGGATGGCATTCGCCTGCAGGTTGTGGACAAGGTAGATGTTAAAGAAGGGGGCCGCCACGTTGAAAGAGAAGTTCCACACGGCGCTGTGACAACAAAGCGCGAGAAACACAGGGTATCCCAGGACGCTCCCGACGATGGGAGTGGATCTGGCGGGTACGACGCGCGGCGGTGGGGCGGGCGAAGGATCCTGGATGCGCGAAAAACAAAAGAAGGAACCGGCGCCGAAGAAAAACGCGAAGAGGAAAGCCCACTGGTAGCCGGAAGTGCCTCCGCTGCGGTTGATGATCAACCCGGCGATAAAGGCGGTGACCATCCCGGTGACGGTCATGGCGATAGTGCGCGAACCGAAATACCGCCCGCGTTGTTGGGGCGGGACGATGTCGGCCGCAAGGGACGTCCAGGCCGGAAGCGAGAGGTTGCCGGAGGTATCGCGCAGAACGCTCAGGGTGATGGCGAGGATGACCGCGCTTTCCCCGCGCACCAAGAACGGCAGGCACGCCGCCAGAAGTATAGCGATCCGGCCGACCGATCCGCCGGAGGCCAGGACAATTTCCTTGCGATGGCCGATCCGTTCGACCAGCAGCGCGCCCGGAAGCAGCGCGATGGCGGCGCCCAGCCCGGAGAGCGCGGCGAGAAGCCCGACCTGCGCGCTGCTCGCGCCGAGCGCGACAAGATACAGCATGAAATATGTAGTGACGACGGAATCGATCCCGAGGGCGAAGGCGCCGTCGAACCAGAACCAGCGCAGGCTGGCTTGAAGCGTCTGCGGCAGATCGCGGGTCCAGTGGCCGCCGGCGCTGACGAGCGCGACCTCGCCGCGCAAGCGGGAAAGGGAAGATTCCTGCGGGGGGGCGCAGGATTCGGGGGGGAGATCGGTGCTCACGGCACGATCAGAGTTGTTCGAAGAGTGGCGCGTCGACGGCGAACAGGATCGCCCGGCTGTGGCCTTCCTCGGCCGGGCAACACGTCTGCCGGAAGATCTCGATCACTGTCTCGATCTTCTCTTCCGGGAGGCCGATCAGCAGGGTGACGTTCCCCTTGCGCAGGAAGCCGCCGGTGCTGGCCATCCGGGTGAAGCGGAATCCGTCCCGGGTCAGCCGTTCGGTGAGCGGTGAGTCGTCGACGTCGCGGATCACGGCAAGGATAAGTTTCATCGCGGAGGCCTCTCAGAGTTGGATAAAACGTTCCACCCGCAACGCGATCACCGAAGCACCGCCCACCTCGGCTTCGATCATCAGCGGAAGGGCGGGCAGCAGCGAGCCGTCCGGCTGTACGGGCACCAACCGTTTGCGGGTGCAGCACAAAGTGCGAATTTTCCCCAATAGGGTATCCTGATCCGCGCTGGAATATCCGATCATCAGCGTGGAGGAGGGTTCGAGCAGAAATCCGCCGCGGCTTTCGACGATGGTGACCTGGAAACCTGCGCTCGTCAGCGCGCGGGTAAGAGCATCGGCGGTATCGCCCTGCAGGGTGACGATCATGACGCGGTCGATGGTCTTGGCTGCGGACATGGGTATTCCCGTAATTTCGGCTTTGCCATTCCAATATAACCTTGCCGGGGGAGAGTGTCAAATATCGGCGATGGAAAAACGGAGGCGCCCAGGAGCCGGGAGGGGAGACGATATAATCTACAAGAAGATCGACGCGGGTTTAAGACCGCGTCGGTCTGATCAATCGATGGAAACGATTTCCGTCGGCCGGTTGACACAACAATTGCTCGCCCTCGGCGTTCCGCCCGGGAACACGTTGCTCGTACATTGCGCCTTCTCCAAGGTTCAACCTGTGGAGGATGGACCCCTCGGGTTGATCTCGGCCTTGCAGAACGCGCTCGGATCGGACGGCACGCTGGTGATGCCGAGCATGACTGACGACGACGATCATCCTTTCGATCCGCGGAAAACCCCGTGTCTCGGAATGGGCATTGTGGCGGATACTTTCTGGCGGATGCCCGGTGTTTTAAGAAGCGACAGGCCGCACGCCTTCGCGGCGCGGGGCTCCATGGCTTCGCGGATTACCGCCCCTCATCCGGCGGACATTCCGCACGGCTTGGACAGCCCGGTCGGCCGAGTGTATGATCTCGACGGGTGGGTACTTCTGCTCGGCGTGGGCCATACCGAAAATACGACCATCCACCTGGCGGAATTTCTGGCAGGAGTGCGCTACCGGAGAAAGAAATCCCTGATTCAGTTGTTGAATGGCCGCCCCACACGGCTCGACTATGCGGAAGACGATCATTGTTGCGAGAATTTTGCCAAAATGGATACTTAGCTGAACGCACGGAAACTGCAAACCCGGGGAAGTATCGGACACGCCGCTGCGCGTCTGATCCGCTCGCGGGATATCGTCGCCGTAGCGACGGAGCGGTTGCGGGAAAACGAGACGGTCTTCCTGCATCCGCGCGGCGTTGACAGGCAGTGCGATGAAGCCAGGAGCTTCATGGAATCGCATGGTTAATCGGATGCTCTTGATTTCCCAGGAACTGGAATATCAATGATGCTCGTCGGATTATCTATGGGAGAGGAGAGTACATTATGGACATCGTCACGGTAATCGGCTTGGTTGGATTTGGGATCCTTCTTCTGGCCATCCTGATCTTG
>JBEKDW010000037.1:0-19927 GCA_050014155.1 Anaerolineales bacterium | reverse complement strand
AGCCTTCCGCCAAGCCTTCGCCACCCTGATCGACAAGGAGTTCGTCACTCAATCCGTTCTTCAGGGCGTGGCCTATCCGCTCAACAGTTTCGTTCCGGTATCCGACGCCGCGTGGTATTCCGACCAGGTGACCAAGTGGGGATACAACGCGGACGGATCGGGGATGTCACGGGAGCAACGGGTCAATACGGCGATCGACATTCTCACCAAAGCCGGCTACACCTGGGAAGACGGCAGGCAACCGGCCTGGGATCCGGACAACCTGCAGGTGGTTCCCGGCGGTGCGCTGCTCATGCCCGACGGAAATCCGGTGCCCACATTGGAGCTGCTGGCGCCCAGCCCGAGTTACGATCCGATGCGGGCCACCTTCGCTATCTGGATTGAAACTTGGGCCAACGAAATGGGTATCCCCGTGAAGGCCAAGCTGACCGGTTTCAACGTTATTATCAATCAGGTTTTTTCGAAGCAGGATTTCGATATCTACATTCTCGGCCGCAACCTGTCCATCTTCCCCGCCTACCTGCGCGATTTCTGGTCCAGTGACCAAGCTCAAATGGGAGGCAACAACGCCGGTGGGTACATCAGCAAGGATTTCGATACCTTCTCCGGGGAGCTGCTAACCTGCGAGAGTTACGACACCTGCCGCGGCATCGCCAACCAAATCCAGGAACTCGTGGCCAACGACGTGCCCTGGGTCGCGCTCTTCGACACGGGCATCTATGAGGCGTACAGTAATCATCTGACCTTTCCGTACACCGCAACGCTCGGCGGATTGCAACAGGTCGACGGGATGCCGTGGGCGGTGAATATTAAATAATTAAATTATTGGATACAGAGGGCGGGGAAATCCCCCCTCTGTTCTTCTCCTCCGGAAAGCGAGGTGCAGGTGGGGCGGTATTTGATCATCCGGCTGGTCCAGGTCGTTATTACCTACTTCCTCTTCCTGACGGCCGTTTTCTTTCTCATCAACGCCCAGCCGGGCGATTTTGGCAACGTGTACTACAGCAGCCCCAATATGACCGCCCAGCAGCGCCGGACGATCCGGGAAGGAATGGGCCTCGACAAACCCGCCCCGGAGCGGTATCTGCAGTGGATCGGAAATTTCCTGCGCGGGAATCTCGGCGTCTCACTTTCGGAAAATCCCAGAACCGTCAACAGTATCATTTTAGAGCGGGCTCCGCGCACGCTGATTCTCTTTCTCACCGCGGCGGTGCTGTCATTCTATTTGGGGTTCCTTGCAGGAAAGCTGCTGGCGTGGAAACGCGGCGGTGTTTTGGAATACGCATCCACAGTGGGCGGCGTGATGTTGTATACCGTGTTCACACCGTGGTTCGGACTGATGATGATCTGGCTTTTCGCAGTGGTGCTGGGCTGGTTTCCGACGGGAAAATTCATCAGCGTGGATCTATGGAGCGCCTCCCCCGCATACATCACAGCCAATACATTGATCCTTCCGATGATCCTGACCGGGATCGTCATGTCCGTTCTACTGCTGATTTGGAGCAGCAGGATTAAGCGTTTTTCCCCGAATCGGAGGAATGCCGCATTTTGGACCGGCGCCGCAGTTATTATTTTCCTTCCCGTCGCCGGTTTTGCCTTGAGCGGTCTGGGAATCTACGCACTGGACATTCTTTATCATCTCGCACTGCCGGTCATCACCCTCACCCTGATTTCTTTCGCAGGGACAATGCTGCTCACCCGGAACAGCATGCTGGAAACCCTGCGCGAGGATTACATCACAACCGCCCGGGCGAACGGGCTGCCGGAGCGAGTCATCCGCGATCGGCACGCGGCCCGCAACGCGATGCTTCCCGTGGTGACCTCGCTCGTTTTTTCACTGGCCTTCGCGATCGGCGGGGGCATCATCACCGAAACTATTTTCTCCTGGCCGGGGATGGGCCGCACGCTGCTCGTGGCCGCGCAGGTGGAAGATATTCCGCTGGCCATCGGCGCACTGGCGTTTACCGGCATCCTGGCCCTCACAGCGCATGTTGTGGCGGATGTCCTGTACGCCTATCTCGATCCGCGCATCCGTTATTTGTAACGATCGCCCAAGCAGAAGACACCCATGCCCACCGCGACTGCCTCCCCTTCATCCGACACCGGCCAACTTGTTCCACTGGACGCAACCGTCCTGTTGCGTATGCAGCTGCGGGCCATTGGGAAGGAGCTTTTTGAGAATTGGCGAATCTTCCTCGAAAACCGGATCGGCGTCATCGGGTTGGGGATCATCTCGGTATTTCTGGTGCTGGCGGTCGTCCATCCGATTCTCATGGCCACAGTCTGGGACCGCAACATCTACGATCCGGTAAGGGGTTTTGACCCGTCGGTCGCGGCCAACCCCGCCCCGCCCTCCGCCTGGCACCTGCTGGGCACCGATCCGCAGGGGCGGGATGTGTTGAGCCAGTTGATGTACAGCACGCGGTCGGAATTCGCGCTCGGGATCATCGCCGCCCTAGTAACGGTCGTCATCGCCACCACCGTCGGCGCGGTCTCGGCTTATTTCGGCGGATGGATCGACGCCCTCTTCATGCGCCTTGCCGATTTGATCATGATGCTGCCGTTCGTCTCGATCTTGATTGTCCTTTCCGCGCTGTTCGAGCTCCAGATTCTCGAACTGGCTGTCTTAATCGGAATCCTTGCCGGATTCGGCGGCGACACGATCGTGATCAAAGCCCAGGCCCTGTCGATCAAGGTGCGCGCATACATCGAGGCGGCCCGGGTGGCTGGTGGAAACGACCTGCATATCATTTTCCACCACATCGTTCCCAATCTCCTTCCGATCTCGTTCCTGTATATGATGTTCACCGTGACCGATGCCGTTTTTTCCGAAGCTGTGTTGTCATTTTTCGGGCTTATCAACATCCGCATGTCGTGGGGGCTGATGATTCATCTGGCGGAAGTCAACGGCTATCTGTTGCGCCTGGACACCTGGTGGCTGGTCATACCGCCCGGATTGTGCATCACGCTGCTGTGCTCGTCGTTCTATCTGGTGGGCCGCGCGTTGGACGAGGTGGTCAACCCACGCCTGCGCCGGCGATAACCCGCCCGGAGGTTTTGTGAGCAATCTGATTCTGACTGTAGAAAACCTGACGATGCATTACATCATCCACGGCGGTGAAGTAACCGCGGTGGAGAATGTTTCGTTCTCGGTAAGCGAAGGGGAAGCCCTGGGGATCGTGGGTGAATCCGGATCCGGAAAATCGTCGATTGCCATCAGCCTGATGAAGCTCCTGCCGGAAAACGCCCGCATCCTGGGCGGGAAAATCCTCCTGCGCGGCATGGATCTGGCCCCGCTTTCGGAAGAGGAGATCCGTCCGTACCGCGGACGCCGGATCGCGATGGTATTCCAGGCGGCCATGAATTCGCTCGACCCGGTTTACCGCACGGGCGATCAGATCATCGAAGCGCTCCAAAACCACAACCCGGACATGAACAACACCGCGGCCCGGACCTGGGTGGCGGAGATATTCGACCTGGTCGACCTGGACGCGGCGCTGCTCGACCGGTATCCACATCAATTATCCGGCGGGATGCGCCAGCGCGCGGTGATTGCAATGGCGCTTGCGTGCCATCCCGACATCATCATCGCCGACGAACCCACCACCGCACTGGACGTGATCGTGCAGGATACCATCCTGCGCAAACTGCAGCAGTTGCAGGAACGGAACAAGCTCGGGATGATCTATATCTCGCACGACATCGCCGTCATCTCCGAGGTCTCGCAGCGGATTGCGATCCTATATGCCGGGAGAATCATGGAAATCGCCGACACGAAGGATATGTTTCTTCAACCGCGGCATCCATATACCTGCGCGCTGTTGAACGCGTTTCCCAGCATCATCGGACCAAAACGTCAACTCCTCTCTCTACCCGGCGAATCGCCGGATTTGCTCCATCCGCCTTCCGGTTGCCGATTCCATCCGCGTTGTCCGCGCGTGCTGGACATCTGCCGCCGGGAGGTGCCGCCGAATACGGATTACGGCAACGGGCATCTGGCCGCCTGCCACCACCCCATGGGAACGGACTCATGATCCAAAAGGATCTGGTCACGGTCTCCGGATTGAAAAAATATTTCCCCGTGGAACAGGGAATGTTCCGCCAAACCCGGCGTTTTATTCACGCGGTGGACGACGTCACCTTTTCCATTCCCGTCGGGGAATCGCTCAGCCTAGTCGGAGAATCCGGATGTGGCAAGACCACCACGGGAAAGCTTCTGGTGAAGCTCCATGAGCCTACGAGCGGCAGCATGCAATTCAATGATGGGCAGGAGAGCATAGATCTTGCGCATTTGGAGCGGAAGTCCATGCGCAGCTTCCGGCGGAAGGCGCAGATGATCTTCCAGGACCCGTACGAATCACTCAATCCACGGATGACGGTATTCGACGCCATTGTCGAACCGCTCAACGTCCAGAACATCGGCAACTGGGCGGAACGCGAACGGCGGGTGGCGGAAATGCTTGGGCTGGTCGGTCTCACTCCTCCGTCCACTTTTCTGTTCCGTTTCCCGCACGAACTTTCCGGCGGCCAGCGCCAGCGCGTGGCAATCGCCCGGGGGCTCGTGGTCAACCCGATCTTCGTTGTGGCGGACGAACCCACCTCGATGCTGGACGTGTCGATCCGCACCGGGGTCATGAACCTCATGCTGGAACTGGGCGACCGGTTCAATCTCAGCTATCTCTACATCACCCACGACCTCGCCGTGGCGCGCTACATGGGTCGCGGTCTCGCGGTGATGTACCTGGGCAAGATCGTCGAAATGGGGAATACCGAGGAGATGCTGGCGCACGGGGTGCATCCGTACACCCAGGCCCTGCTTTCGGCGGTTCCGGTTCTGGATCCGCAGGTGAAGCGTGCGGCCGCTAAGATCAAGGGCGGGATAACCACACCGATCAATCCGCCGGTGCGCTGCCGGTTCTACGACCGCTGTCCGATCAGCGATGATTATTGTTTGAATAATGACCACCCGCCCCTGGAAGACAAGGGCGCCGGCCACTTCACTGCATGCTATAAGGTTTAGTCTTATTCCCTGTTCGGTAAAAATAAAAAGGAAAAACCTTCGGCGAATGACTACCGATCACCGATCACTATTCCTTCGATTCTTCTTCGATCTCAAACCAAACGAATAAGTAACAATGACAAATCATTCTGCCGCCGAATTTTGCAATCCGGATCCCCCTGCCCCGCAATTATCGCCTTAGCAAGAAGCGTTCTAATAATATGTTAATGCGATCGTATCTAGAATGAGCGATACGAACGCGGAAATAATCGTTCTGAGGTGGGCGATGGTAGTTTTATTGTTTTTTTCGATCCTATCGGGTATCGTGACCATTCTCTCTCCCTGCATCCTTCCCATCCTGCCGATCGTGCTTTCCTCGTCGGCAACAAATCAAAAAGCCCGTCCCTTGGGATTGATCGCCGGTCTGATCGTCAGCTTCACCTTGTTCACCCTGATCATCACAAAAATCGTCTCCTACTTGGGAATATCCGCAAACACACTTCGGCTGCTTTCGGTTGTCTTGTTGATCCTGATCGGTCTGACGATGCTGATCCCCGCTCTGACAGTCCTGTTCGACCGGCTTGTTGGATTTCTTCCGGGGCTGGTGAAGACGGAGACTCAAGGATCTGGATTCGGGCAGGGATTTCTAACCGGTGCGACCCTTGGATTGGTCTGGGCGCCGTGCGCCGGTCCGATTCTCTCGGCGGTTATTATCGTGGCGGCAACCCAGACCCTGACGCTGAATTCCGCGTTGGTGGTTTTCGCCTTCTCCATCGGGGTGGGTATTCCGCTGTTGGCCGTCACCTACGGCGGCCGGGCCTTGATTCAGCGGATTCGCGCTCTTTCTGGAAACCTCGTCCGCGTTCAACAAATTTTCGGTGTGATCGTGATTCTCACCGCGGTGATGATTGGCTTCAATCTCGACACCCAATTCACCGCGTGGGCGACCAGTGCGATCCCGGCCGGTTGGACCGCCGGTATCGATGCTTTTGAAAACAGCCCGATCGTCCAGGAGCAACTGGCCGTGCTCCGCGGACACGGAGCGACCATCTTCGCCAATAACTCCGACGTTCTCGGCCATTACGGGCCCGCCCGGGATTTTACCGGCGCCACCGGCTGGATCAATAGTGCACCACTGACACGAGACGGACTAAAAGGGAAAGTCGTCCTGGTGGATTTTTGGACCTATTCATGCATCAATTGCATCCGAACGTTTCCATATTTGCTGGATTGGTACGCAAAGTATAAGGATTATGGGTTCGTCATCATCGGGGTACACACGCCGGAATTTGCGTTTGAACACGACACGGCAAACGTCGTCCAGGCGGTCAAGCAATTTGGGATCACATATCCCGTCGCCCAGGACAACAACTACGTTGTTTGGAACGCTTATCTCAACAGTTACTGGCCGGCGGAGTATCTGATCGACGCCCAGGGGCAGGTTCGCCACTATCAATTCGGGGAAGGCAATTACGATAAGACCGAACAGGCAATTCAAGCTTTGCTGGCGGAGGCCGGCCACCCGGTGACCGCCGCGCTGACCAAGAGACCGTCGGTGAATTTTTCCGCAAACGAAACTCCGGAGACGTACCTCGGAACGGACCGGCAATCGGGCTTCGCGTCGCCCGAGCCGGTGGCAGCGGGAAAGGTTTCGAATTACACCTTCCCCGGCATCGTCGCGTTGAACAACTTTGCGGTTTCGGGAAGCTGGGATTTTGAACCGCAATACGCCCAGGATTCTGCCGCCGGATCCAAATTGACGGTGCACTTCTTTGCCCAGGACGTCTATCTGGTAATGACCAGCGACCAACCTTCGATCGTCACGATTACCAGCCTCACTCCCAATATGGCCAATACAAGCGAGGACGTCAACGTCCAGGGCGAGATCATGGTGAGCACTTCGAGGCTGTACCATCTGGTGCACTTCAGCAATGCCGTGGATGGAACGATCGCCGTGGAATTTAATTCGCCCGGCGTGCGGGCCTTCTCATTTACCTTTGGAGGGTAGTTAATAATATATTCGGAAGTCCAAAACGGAACACGGATGACACGGAATTTTAATAGAGACTAAATTCTATTGATCTATTCGGTGACATCCGTGGTTTTTTCCGTGCAATCTGTGTACCGAATATGCCAATCCATTATCTTGGACTACGAACCTGTTCCCGCGTAAGAATCGACCCCCTTGCTCCAGATAAAATATGCCAGCAGGAAAAATCCAATTCCGATCAAGGGAGAAGCATAGGCAAGCAGGGGTGCGGTGCCGGGCCTGAGGAAGAGCTGCGCGGGATAGAAAGCCACGAACCCGATCGGGATCAAGTAGGTAAAGAGGATTCGGAAAATCCCGGTAAACACCGTGGTAGGGTATGGCGAGAAATCGCGGATTTTTATCGCCAGGTTCAACACGGGCAGCGATCCGCCAAATAGCCAGAACCCGGTGGAACCTGCGATGATCAGAATGGACATCGCCACCAGCGAGGCGCTGAACCAGGCGATACCCATCAGAAGAATCCGCGCCAGATTCCATTCCATCCGAAGCCGGGAGGATGCGTAGATGAGCGTCGCCACGCCGAGCGCCAGCTGGCTGAACCCCTTGACGTCGACCCGCTCCGACATGTAATAGAAAAGGATGTTGATGGGTTTCAGATAATATTTTATAAACGCGCCGGAGATGATGTCGTACCGCAGGAACCAGATATTATCGACGAAGAATTGCACCGGCGTGATGGAGAGCAAAAAAAAGGCGTAGATGAAAAGGATTTCGTCGAAGCTCCATCCGGCCAAATTTGGGATGGTGTTGAACAGGATCCGGAACACGAAGATGGTGGTGACGCAGGAGAAGGCCATTCCGATCGAGCAGATGATGAAATCGTCCCGGTATTGCATCCGGGCCTTCACGTATTGGACCGCGCAACGGAAGTAGATCTTCAGGTAATAACGGAGCGTTCGCATCTACCCTCCGCTCACCGTCAGGACCCTGAACGCCCGTCGGTAGAACCAGCGGCAGAACGCAAACAGCAATACAACCCAGAACACCTGCACCCCCAAAGCCCGCGCATAATCGAGCACGCTCAAATTCGGGGAAGTGACCATCGACAGCGGGATGTTATAGATCGCCTGAAAGGGAAGCAGCCGTAGGATGTTCTGCACCGACTGTGGGAAAAACGGCAGGGGGATGAGCGCCCCCGAAAGGAGCGACGTGATCGCCGTCTTGGTCGTGCTGATTCCCCAAATCGATTCGGTGTAGAACGATGTGAGCCCGAGGGAAAAATCAATCGCGAAACTAATGAGAAACGATAACATGATCCCGATCGGAAAGAACAGCAACCCGATCCCGAGCTTCATATCCGCACGGAAGCCCAGGAACAAGACGAGTAGCGAAGGGATGGTGATCACAGCGACGTTGAAGATGCCGAATCCGGTCGTGCGGGCCAAGGTGAGAATTTGGAAATCCACCGGCTTGAGCAGGTCCACGATCAGGGAACCGTCGATGATCCGGTTGGAGATAGTCCAATCGGTGCCCGGGGTGAATAAAATAAAAAGCGACCCGGCCAATGCCAGGTAGATAAAGGTCTGGTTGAAGGTCATGCCGTGAATCGTATCCGCGCCGCTATAGATACTCTTCCATAAAAAGAAGATCAGCGTCATGTACAGCAGGTTGCCCGCCAGGGTGAAGAAAAAACTGAACCGGTAGATGAACCAAGCGATCAAGGTTCCCTTGATCGTGCCCAGGTAGGGTTTCATCGCAGCGCCCCGTCGTAGATCTTTTGCACGACACTTACCATGGAAACCTCGACAATGCGAACGTCCTTGACCGGCAGAGTGCCCATCAGGAAGTTGAGCACGTCCAGGAGCGGGACGACCGCCTGGTTGACGGTGACGTCGGTCCAGCCCGGTTCGGTGTTTTCCACAACGATCTCGCTGGCCTTGCCGAATTTATCGGTCAGGCGGGCTTTGAGCAAATCCATCATCCCGTCGCCATATTGGAATATTTGCACCTTCAAGGTGCGGTACACGCCGAACAGCTCGGTCACCCGGTTGATTTCGCCGTCGTAAATGATTTTCCCCTTGTCGATGATCATCAGCCGCCGGCAGAGTGCCTCGACATCGCCGAGATCGTGGGTGGTGAGGATGATCGTGGTTCGGTGGGTGTCGTTCAACTCGCGGATGACGGTGCGGATTTTGCTCTTGACGGATATATCCAACCCGATGGTTGGTTCGTCGAGGAGGATCACCTTGGGGTTGTGCAGGAAGGCCGCCGCCAGATCGCACAGCATGCGCTGGCCCAGGGAAAGCTTGCGCACCGGCGTGGAATACAGGGATCGCAAATCCACCAGTTCCTGAAACAAACCCAACTGGCTGTTATAGGTATTCTCGTCAATGCTGTAGATATCCCGCAGAATTTTGAATGATTCAACCACCGGCAAGTCCCACCACAGCTGCGTCCGCTGGCCGAAGATCACGCCCATGTTGCGGACGTTCTTCTGGCGGTTCTCGTACGGCACGATGCTGTCCACGATCAGCCGGCCGGAGGTGGGCTGTAAAATACCGGTCAGCATCTTGATCGTCGTGGATTTTCCCGCCCCGTTCGGGCCGATATAGCCGACGATCTCGCCCGGTTCGATCGCGAACGATATATCGTCCACCGCCTTCACTACCCGGAAATCGGTGGAAAACAAATCTTTCATCGCGCCAACCAAGCCTTCGCGATGGTTCAGAACCTTGAAATGTTTGGATAGACCTCGCGCTTCGATCAGGCTCATTGCAACCCCTTTGTCTATTGGGTATTTGCTATATGTTAGTCATTCCGCTGCCAAGTCGGCAATTGTAGCACTGGATGGGATTCGAGGTTTTATTTTTATTAGCGCGGGATTTCTCAATTAGCTTCCAAATATCAATTTGCCTACTGGCGATGTTAATAAAATTATTAGTGCCGGTGAAAGTAGAATCATTAATACTAGAATGAAATCTATGATAATAAAGAGTAGAATGTCCAAAGATGGTTGTTGTAATAATTCATTCGAATGTATATTGCATTTGATAACAAATAATGAAATGATAATTAATAATGTTAGCTTGAAATAAATCGAAATATTATTAACAGAACTGCAAAGAAGGGATTATGGCGCATATCCAAGTAAACTTGGGATATCTCAAAGCCAAGAATTTCGAATCGGCTGCCATTATCTTTACTAAGGTGAAAGTGATGCAACATTTTTTGAAATTTCAGGTTACAATCAAAATAATCAGGTTTTAATTAAATTTCCCGTCCATGGAGCCTTCATGCCAATCATCCTGCAAGCGATCATCCTGGGGATCGTGCAAGGGTTGACCGAGTACATCCCCATCTCCAGCTCGGCTCATCTGATCATCGTTCCTTGGCTTTTCGGATGGAATGATCCGGCACTCACCAGCCTAGCCTTCGACGTCGCCCTGCACATGGGCACGCTCCTGGCCGTGCTATGGTTCTTCGCCTCGGATTGGGCGCGCCTCATCCGCGCCTTTCTGGCCAGCCTGGTGGAACGCAAAATCGACGGCGATGTGGACCGGCGACTCGCCTGGTTCCTGATCATCGGCTGCATCCCGGGCGGCATCGCGGGAGTCCTGGCAGAGAGCAAAATCGACCGGCTGTTCCATCAGGCGAACGTCCCCATCTCGTCAACCGCGATATTTATCCTGGCGGCGATTATCGTCCTGCTCGCGCTCGCGCTCCTGGCCGCCGAACGGTTTGCAAGCCACGTCCGCGAAGTGAATTCGCTTTCATTGAAAGACACGCTCATCATCGGGTTCGCCCAGGCGCTGGCCGTCTTCCCCGGCGTTTCGCGGTCCGGGAGCACGATCACGGCCGGGCTGGCGGTCGGCCTCAAGCGCGAGTCGGCGGCGCGTTTTTCGTTTTTGCTCGGCGCCCCGATCATCGCCGGTGCCGGCCTGAAAAGCGCGTGGGATCTCTTCCAGCAATCTCAAGCCGGCGCGGGTCTGCCGCAAACCGATTGGATTCTCTTTGCCGCGGGTTTCCTCGCCGCCGCGCTCAGCGGATACCTTTGCATCCGCTGGCTGCTGGGTTATCTGCAAAAGAATTCCACCAACGTGTTTGTCTACTATCGCTGGGCGCTTGCCGTTCTGATCGTCGCCGTCGCGTTGATTCGTGGCTAATGAATAATCGCCTTACTTGCGGGGTTGAGGCCCCGCAATCTGCACACAAAGCCCAGCTATGCCGGGCTTTGGAATCCAACCGGGGCGAACGCATTTTTCTAGGATGAATTCAGACGATAATTCGTCTTTCCGATGGATGGATCGCCAACGCGCGATAAGGACCAGCTATTCGTGAAACGATTGTAAATTTATTGAAAGCCTGCTCTCCAAAAGTCCATTATTATTCCTTCCCGTAAAATTTCCTTTTACGTCAACAGGATATTTAGAAAAGCGAGATATAATTCATCCAATCTGATAGACGGACGATGTGATAAAGCCCAAAGGGAGATTGGTCAATGAATAAGCTCATCCGGGTTTCCGTGATCCTCTTTGCCATGCTGCTATTCATTGCATGTAATTTCTCCCTGAACACCAACGCCACACAAAAGGCGCCGACGGCTTCACCCACCGTATTCATGACCGTCGCCGCAACCGAGACCGAGACCAGCGCGACGGCTACCGTGGCCTTTACGGGCTCACCTCCCGGAAACCCGCCCACAACGACGGCGTCCTGGTTGACGGATGCCAAAACACCCGCCAACGCGAAGAACGCTTACGCCATTGCCGGCGATGATTTTGCCCATAACCAGTTTGAGCGGCCATTCAATAATGATCTGGTCTACCGGCCCGACCTCGATATTCAATCCGCTACTCTGACGCTCGACACTCAATGGCTCTACGTCACGATCGTCCTGGATGGAACCGACACCGGGAAGGACACCCTGGATGCTTGCTATGGCGTTGAACTGGACGTCAATCTGGATGGACGGGGCGAGTTCGTCGTCTGGTCCCGGCCGCCGTTCACCACAACCTGGTCGCGTGAAAATATCACCATCTACGGTTCTTCCAAAGGGACGGTCGGTGGAACACATCCGCTGCTCTCGGACGCCCCTTGGAAAGGCGACACCTATGACCAGATTCTCTTTGATGGACAAAAACCTTCGGATGTGAATGCGGCCTGGGTGCGCGTTTCGCCTGCGGATCCGAAAAGCTTGCAGATCGCCTTCAGCCCGGAAATCATCCAGAAGCCGATTAGATTTCTCTGGAATGCGTGGTCCGACGACGGGATTAAGGATCCCTCGCAGTTTGATTACAACGACATTTATACCAAGAAGGACGCCGGATCGCCTTATAAATGGGATCCGGATTATCCCCCCAAATCCATTTGGGCGGTGGACAATACCTGCCGCGCGCCATATGGATTCAATCCTGTCGGCAACGTTCCGGGAGCATGCCAGACACAGCCAACACCCGCTCCGCAATTGCCTGGACCGACTGCCACGAAAACTCTGATCCCACCACCCTCATGAGGTCGAGGAGGAACTTCGTTTTATTCGTAATCCATTGACGAAAAGTGAAGAATTGATTCCGCTGATTTTCCTGGGAAAATCCGGATTAACCTTTCTCCGGATCTTCCAGGCACAGCAGACGCCATGCACGTCCGTCCCTGGCCATTAATTCCTCGGCAGCTTGCGGTCCCCAACTGCCCCGCGGGTAAGAAAGCAGCGGCGGCGAGTTCCTACGCTTCCATCCCCCGATAACCGGGTCGACCAACCGCCAGCAGACGTCGATGCTGTCGCTGCGCGTGAAAAGAGTCGCGTCCCCTTTCAACGCGTCCAGCAGCAGCCGTTCGTAGGCGTCCGGCAAGTCGCCGCCGAAGGAGGTGCGGTAGTGAAAGTTCATATCCACCGCACGGATTTCGCGGCTCGAATCCGGCACCTTGGCGGCGACGCATAAATGAATGCCCTCGTCGGGCTGGATACAAATCGAAAGGATGTTGGGAGAACATTCCTTGCAACCCTCCAAATCGAACACATGGAACGGCGGCTGCCGGAACTCGACGATCACCTCGGACCGTTTTTCGGCCAGGGCTTTGCCGGATCGGAGATAGAACGGCACGCCCCGCCAGCGCGGGTTGTCGATCTGCAGCTTCAGGGCGGCGAATGTTGGAGTCTGCGAATCGGGCGCCACGCCCTCCGTTCCGCAAAAGCCTTCATACTGGCCGCGCACAGTATCCTCCAGGCGGATCGGACGGATGCGGTTGTATACCCGGAACTTCTCGTCGCGGATCGCATCCGATTCTGGAACATATCGCGGACGATCCCGGCTTTGTCGTAATAGGCGGCGCGGTGGCCGACGTCGACGCTTTCGGCGACGCTGATCTGCACATGGTCCACGAAGCGGCGGTTCCAAACCGGCTCGAAAATCGCGTTGGCAAACCGAAAGAAGAGGATATTCTGGGCGGTTTCTTTCCCCAGGTAGTGATCCATGCGGTAGATCTGGCTTTCATCGAAGAATGTGTGGATCTCGCGGTTGATTGCCCGTGCTGAACTCCGGTCGCTTCCGAAGGGCTTTTCGACCACCAGCCGGCGCCAGCCTTCTTTCTGAGCGGCCATCCCCGCGCGTCCCAGGGAATCCACGATCGGAATAAAAAACTCCGGCGCCGTCGCCAGGTAATATAGGCGGTCGGCCGGACCGTTCTCCAATTTTCTCAGGAAGCCGTCCAGGTCCAAAATCGATTTGGCCGAATCAAACTGGCCCTGGAAATAATGCATCCGCTCCGAAAATTTTTCCCACACACCCGGATCAAACACTTCCGCCAGAACCGGCGCCGCTTCTTCGCGAAGCTTGTTGCGGAATTCCTCGTCGGACCAGGAACGGCGCGCAAACCCCACAACGTACGGGCATTCCGGTAGGCGGCCTTTTTTAAAATTTCCATACAAGGCCGGGATCAATTTGCGCCAAGTCAGATCACCCGTGGCGCCAAAGATGACCAAGGTTGCAGGCAGACATTTTTCGGGTGTTAGATTATCCATCGAGCCATCCTTTTAATGTTTCTTCATTCGGAAAACCGGTACACGGAGTACACGGAATATTCGGATTACATGGATGGGAAAATTTTATTCATTGCTTTTTCCGTTGCGGATTAATAGCAAATTCCAAAACATCCGCGCACTTGGAAAAAATAGAAATCGCTGAAAAAGTTCGCCCGTCGGGGGGATAATTCCCCCGACTATTAACAGCTCCGGATAAATCCGGCTTTAAAGCCCAGCTTTAGCTGGGCGCTGTTGGAAGTTCGGGGCTTCAGCCCCGGACGAAAGGAGTTTTTCAGTGATCTTAAATAATAATTCCAAGATTCTTTCTCCGGGAACCTCCTTCAATCGATCTTACGCACACTTAACAACCTTCTTCCTCCCGATCCGTCCCGATCCGCCTCCGGAATATCCAATAGGACCAGGCTTGATAGAGCACCACGACCGGAACAAAGATGAGCGCCACGATCGTCATGACCTTCAGCGTGTAGTCCGAGGACGCGGCGGTGTAGATCGTCAGGCTGAAAGAGGGCTGCAAGCTGGAAACCATGACCCGCGGATAAAGCGCGATGAAGAACGCGGCTGCGAAGAAAACAACCGTAACCCCACCGAAGAAAAACGCCCATCCGTCCCGTTTTCGCCGCAAAAAATACCCGATGAGCAGCATGCCAAGGATCAACACGAGCGGGAGGATGATCGATCCGGACCCGAGCCGGCGGACGACGTCGGTTTGCAGGAACGTAAACGACAGGAAACCCAGCACGAGTATCAGCGCGGCAAACCATAACCGGCGCGCTCCGGCCCGGGCGCGCTGCCCGAGCTCACCATCCAGTTTCAATCCGAGGAAATTCCCGCCGTGAAGGAGAAAAAGGCAAACGGCGGCGGCTCCGCAAATCAGGCTGTAAAGATTGAACGGTGCAAGCCAATCCCCCGAATAGATCCCGCTCGCATCGATCGGCGTCCCGCGCAGGAGATTGCCAAACACGGCACCGAGCGTCCCGGCCGCGAGTAAGCTGCCGATCGCGATCGCCCCATCCCACACGCCGCGCCACGCCGCGCCGGGGAGCCGGCTGCGAAATTCGATTGCGGCGCCGCGCGCGATCATAGCCAGGAGAAGGAGCAGCAGCAGCGGATAAAAACCGCTGAACATGGCACCGTACCACCGCGGGAAGGCGGCAAAGGTCGCGCCGCCTGCGGTGATCAGCCAGACTTCGTTGGCGTCCCAGTGCGGGCCGATCGTACTCAGGATGGCCCTGCGCTGGCGATCGTTTTTCCCCAGGATCGGCATCAGCATGCCGACCCCGAAGTCGAATCCTTCCAGCAGGAAAAATCCGGCATAGAGAACCGCAACCAGAATGAACCAAAGTGAATTTAGGTTCATGCTTTGCCTCCATCGCCCCGCTTCCGGACAGGCTGCGGAAGCGACATGGATGCGGATTCGGATTCATCGGCCGGCAACCCCATCTTTGCGGACCGGGCCAACAGGTAGATATCGACCGCAAGCAATACCGTGTAAAACAATACAAAGAGCAACAGGCTGGCGATCACCATTCCCGGGACGAGGTTCGGGGATACTGCATCCTCGGTTTTAAGCAGGCCGTGCACGATCCACGGCTGGCGGCCATTCTCCGTTAGAATCCAACCGGTCGTGTTGGCAAGATAGGGTAGCAGGATCCCCCAAGGCGTCCATCGCATCCACCGGGGCCACCGGGTGGTGGTTTTGCGATATCCTAGATACAGCGCATACGCCGTCAACGCGACCATTAGAAAGCCAACCCCGACCATGATGCGGAACATCCAGTAATCGAGCGCGACCAGCGGGGAATAATCTCCCGGTCCATACAAGGCCGAATATTGCGCCTGCAACTGATTGATGCCTTCCACTGTTCCCGACGGCTGCAAGTAATACAGAAGACTCAACCCGGCCGGGATATCCAGGCTCCAGAGCACTTTCTTGCCAGTCGAATCGAACACCGCCACAAGGCAAAACGGCGCCGGGTCGGCCGTATTCATCAGGCCCTCCGACGCGGCGGCCGCCATCGGCTGCACCTCGCGCACGTATTTGCTCTGCGCGTCGCCGGCGATAATGACCATCACGGTGGCGAGGATCCCAACGATCGCGGAAAGGCGGAACGAATATCGAAATGCCCCCTCTTCCCCGCCGCGCGCGAGGTGCCACGCGCTGATCCCCAGTACGAAGAACGACGCGGTGACAAACCCCGCCGAAATGGTGTGCCAGAAGAACAGCAGCGCCCTGGGGTTGGTAACGAGCGCGAGGATATCCACCAACTCCGCACGGCCGTTGCGGATGACGTACCCGACCGGATGCTGCATGAACGCGTTGGCGGTGAGTATCCAAAACACCGAGAGCGTGCTGCCGACCGCCACCAGGCCGATCGCCGCGGCATGCATCCCCCGGGAGAGCCGCTTCCATCCGAAAATCCAGATTCCAAGAAATGTGGATTCCAGGAAGAAGGTCAGGAGCGCCTCCATCGCCAGCGGCACGCCGAAGACGTCGCCGATGTAACCCGCAAACGGCGACCAGTTCATCCCGAATTGGAACTCCAGTACGATGCCCGTAACGACGCCCAAAGCGAAATTAATGGCGAATAGTTTTCCCCAGAATTGCGCCAGGCGCTTGTAGATCTCGCCCTTCCCGAGGGCGTAAGCCGTCTCCAGGATGACGACGTACCACACCAACCCGACCGTCAACGGGACAAAGAAGAAATGGTAGATTGTCGTGACGGCGAATTGCAGCCTTGAAAGCGATGCTACATCCATCCAGATCTCCTATTCCGCGCCGGCATTCCTCCGGCCCCCAGATCTATTTTACACAGCCGGCCAAAATCCGGGCGCCAGAGCGCGCAAGATTACGTCGGCCGACAGTCCAAGAACGAATAGATTCGAAAACAGCCGGAAATGATAAAAAGCGAATCCCGAAAACCACGTCGGCCAGGCCGGCCACTTCTCGGGCGGCGCAGCCGGGCGCGGCTTGGTCATCACCGCGACGGCCAACAGAGCCCGCCTGCCCGCCAGGAACGGTATCAATAGGAACGGGGTGAAATAGCGCGTAACGAAAATCAGATAAAGAATAAATCCGTACATCAGGATAAACACCAGGATGTTCAGATAACGCGCGGCGCGCTCGCCGATGACGACCGGCAGCGTGTGGATTCCCTTGCCCGCGTCATCGGACAGTTTGTCGATGTGCTTGCCGATGTTGATACTGGCGATTAACAATCCGAAAGGCACACCGGCAAGCGCCGCGTTCCACGCGCCGGTAGTCCATCCCCCCCCGAGAACGACGTATACGCCCGCCACCATGACCGGTCCCCAGATCAGGAAGATGAGCAACTCCCCGAGCGCCATGGATTTCAGCGGCCAGGTGTAGAGCAGGAGCACCACGGCGCCAAAAGCGAACAGGCCGATGACGGCCGGGGAAAAATTCGTGTAGAAGAGCGCGAACACTCCCGCCAGAACGGCCAACGCACCGCTGACGGCAAACCACAGCAGCTGCCGGCGCGGGGTCCAGAACTGCTGCGCCAGTGGATGAACACTGTATTGCGTACGGAAATATGGAGGCAGGTCTACACCGCGGCGGAAATCGGTGTAGTCATTGAGCAGGTTTTGCGCGCCGTGGGCAAAAAATAATCCGAACGTGACGATCAACCACGGCAACAGGCTGAAGTGCCCGTCGCGCCAGGACAGCAGGCCGCCGATCACGCCCGCATACAGCGTTGCGATCGTCACCGCCGAACGCGTGGCGATCAGCCACTTGGAAACCATGTCCAGCCGGTCCCATTCCTCCTTTTTTTCCATCTTGACCAAGGTTGTCAAGGCGGTCCACCACATGCGAAAGTTGATGTTCATCGTGGAGGTCTCCTCTGCTTATGAAAATCCCCGCCATCCGAATCCCGGTTCGGCCGAAAAGGAAAACCGGATTTCATTTATTCTCTCCGGATTCCTGGCAAGCGGGATCCTGACTTTCATAGCAAGTGGGCATCAGCCAGCTGCGGCCGTCTTTCGCGATGAGGATCTGGGCTGCTTCCGGTCCCCAAGCACCGGCCGGATAGTTCGGAAAAACCTCCGG
This sequence comes from Anaerolineales bacterium, assembly GCA_050014155.1. GTDB lineage: Bacteria > Chloroflexota > Anaerolineae > Anaerolineales > RBG-16-64-43 > FEN-1073. The sequence goes on along the minus strand of JBEKDW010000037.1, from coordinate 1,833 downwards.
CGAGACCGCTTTCCATCCTTCCAGAATCGGCGTCACCACACTCCAGGCCGCCTCCACCTGATCGGCCCGCATGAAGAGGGTTGCATCCCCGCGCATCACATCCAGCAGCAGCGTTTCGTACGCCTCCGGCGGGCTGGTCTGGAAAGCCTCCTTATAGGAAAAGCGCATGTCCACCGGGCTTAGGCGGATATCCGCTCCGGGCCGCTTGGCTTGGAACCGGATCAGGATGCCCTCGTACGGCTGGATCTGGATCACCAATCGATTGGGCGCCCAATCCCCGATCGCCGAGGAGGGAAACGATTGGTGCGGCACGGGTCGGAACTGGATGGATGCTTCCGACACCTTGGCGGGTAAGCGCTTGCCGGTGCGCAGATAAAACGGAACGTCCTGCCAGCGCCAGTTGTCGACAAAGAGATTGAGCGCCACGTATGTTTCCGTGACGGAATTGGGATCCACGCCGGGTTCCTGGTGATATGCCTCCGCATGCTCGCCTTCCATCCACCCCGCCCCGTATTGCCCGCGGACGGCAAATTCATACACCCGATCGCGCGGGATGGGCCGGATGGCGTGCAGGACGTCCACTTTTTTATTCCGGATTTCCTCGTCCTGAAAGGAAACCGGCGGCTCCATGGCCACCAGACAGAGCACCTGAAGCAGATGGTTCTGGACCATGTCCCGCAGGGCACCCGCCCCGTCGTAATAGCCGCCGCGGTGTTCGATTCCGACCTGTTCTGCGAAGGTAATCTGCACATGATCGATGTAGCGCCGGTCCCAAACCGGCTCGAACAGGGCGTTGGCGAACCGGAAGGCAAGGATATTCTGAACGGTTTCTTTGCCGAGGTAATGGTCGATACGGTAGATCTGGGATTCTTCGAATACGCCGGCAAGCATGAGATTAAGCGCATGGGCGGAAGAGAGGTCCCGGCCGAAAGGTTTTTCCAGAACGATCCGGGCGTGCTTGCGATCCCGGTTGAGCTGCGCCTTCCCCAACAGGTCGACGATCGTTCGCACCACCGCCGGCGGAGTGGCCTGGTAGAAGATGTAATTCGCCTTGACTCCCCATTCCTTTTCCAGCGCCTGGAGACGGCTCGAGAACAGTTCGAAGAATTTCGGATCGTTGAAATCCGCGGGGAGATAGTTCAGAAAGGGGGCGAACGTTGCCCATTCTTCATCGCTGGATTTCCCGCGCCGCGAGAATTGATCGACCCCCTGGCGCATCTTCCGGCGGAACTCGTCGACGGTCAGCCCCTTCATATCCACGCCGAAGATGGCAAACTTATCGGGCAGCAGATTATCGAGGCACAGGTTATACAGCGCCGGCACCAGCTTGCGCCAGGTCAGGTCTCCTCCGGCTCCGAAAATTACAAGAATGGTTGGATCCAATTTTTCCTGGTCTGTCATGGAATTTCCTCACTGGCCGATCCATTGGGTGTGGAAAACGCCTTTTTCGTCGTTCCGCTCGTAGGTATGCGCGCCGAAATAATCCCGCTGGGCCTGGATCAGATTGGCCGGCAGCCAATCGCTGCGGAAACTGTCCAGATACCCCAGCGACGCCATCAAACCCGGCACGGGGATCCCCATTCCGACCGCCTCGCAAACCACGTCTTTCAAATCCCCGCGGCGCTTCAATACTTCGGCGCCGAGAACCGTATCGGTCAACAGGTTTTCCAGCGACGGCTGCCGTTCGAAAGCCTCGCGGATATTTTCCAAGACCGCCGCGCGGATGATGCATCCACCGCGCCAAATCCGGGCGACCGTTTCCAGCGGAAAGCCGTAGCCGCATGTGGCGGAAGCCGCCCGGAGCTGGTCCATACCCTGGGCGTAGGTGAGGAT
>JBEKDW010000036.1:0-13472 GCA_050014155.1 Anaerolineales bacterium | reverse complement strand
AGCGTTGGTGAAGCCGGATCATATTTATTACCGCGGAACCGGTTGCGGCGACCACCAGGTGCAATTCCAGGTTCAGTTGGCGGATCCAAATAAAGTCGCCGGTGTGTGGTTATTCATCCGGCTACAAGATAAAAAGGGGGGAGAGACGACAGGATGGAGCGAGGCGCTGGTCATGACCCCGATGGGTTCGGGTTGGTATTCGTACTTGCTGCTTTCGGAAGCCATTTCGAATTTCACTAAATTCGCCGACGCCATAATCCAATATCAGTTTGTCGCCTATGATAAAAGCTTTACGAGGGTGGCCACAAGCAACGTCTTATGGGACGTTGAACTTTCGGCCTGCGGGAAGTAGGATTTCCGTAAACAGATCACCCAAAAGGGCGCGATAAAATCGTGGATTATTTATCGCGCCCTTTTCCGAATAAAAGCTATTCCTTCAAGGAGGAAAGATGAATTTGCGCAAATGGATCTTGTCCGGATCGCTCCTGATAATCGCAGCAACCTTTACGGCTTGCGGCGGAAAGTCCACCATCGTCTACGGCGGGGGTCCCCCGGCCGTCCACTTCACGGCAACACGGCGGACGATACGGACGACGGCGCTTGCACTGCCTTGAACTGCAGCCTGCGGGAAGCCATCAATGCTGCCAACACCGCGCCCGGGTTCAATGGAATCTATTTCAGCATCCCCGGCGCCGGCGTGCACGTCATCGAAACGAACACCGGATTTCCCGAGATCACCGACCCGGTTACGATCGACGCCACAACCCAACCCGGGTGGTCCGGCACTCCGTTGATCGAGTTGCGCTCCAGCTTGTCCCAGCAGGGGACGGCAATATCGGTCCACGGTGGGAACAGTACGATCGAAGGATTTTCCATCGTCAACTTCAACATCGGTGTGGAGATCAAAATCAACATCGGCGTATGGGTCATCGGGAATTACATCGGGGTTAAACCGGACGGCGTGACAGCGGAAGGCAATCATACCGCCGTGGAGGTCGGGTCCGGAGAAAATCATATCGGGGGACCACAGCTTTCCTACCGCAATGTGATTTCCGGAAATACCATGGGCGTGGAGGTAGAATGCCAGTCCGATAAAAACCAGATCCAAAATAATTTTATCGGATTGAATGCCGCCGGAACTTCCAAAGTGGCTAACAGCACGTACGGGATCCACATCTGCGGAAGCTCCAACACCGTTGGCGGGACGGATGCGCTGGCGGGGAACGTAATTTCTGGCAACACCGGAAACGGCGTGGAAATTCAAGCGGTGTCAGTAGGTGCGTCGTATCCAGCGACGGGCAACCAGCTTGTCCACAACCTGATCGGCACGGACGCCACCGGATTGAGCGGTTTGGGGAACGGGCAGAATGGGGTGTTCATCACCGCTGACGGGACGATCCTCTCGGGCAATACCATTTCCGGAAATTTATCGAATGGAGTTCTCGTCGATGGTCATCAGGGAACGCTTTTGACCGGGAATTTCATTGGTGTAAACTCCGCCGGGTCCCACTATATCAACAACGTTGGATGCGGGATTTTGCTGCATAACGTATCCAACAACTGGATCGGCGGCGGGGGTGCCGGCGTGGGGAACGTGATTTCCGGCAATATGAACGCGGGGATCAAGATCGCCGCCGATGTCGGCTCTGTCGCGACGGGAAACGGAATTCAAGGCAATAAAATCGGGACGGATGCCGGTGGCGTGACGGGTATCGCTAACCAGGTCGGGATCTATATCACCGGAAGCGGCAATACAATCGGCGGCCTGTCGCTCGACGCGCGCAACCTGATTTCCGGAAACTACGGCGACGGCATCCGCATCCAAGGTTCTGCGAACGTCGTCCAGAATAACTACATTGGCACAGACATCAGCGGCAATAATCCGCTGGGGAACCAATATAACGGCGTCCGCCTGGAGAGCGGCGCCGCCAACAACAGCATCGGCACGGATACGGCCGGCAATTTCATCGCATTCAACGTCGGCCCGGGAGTGGCGTTGTTCGCCGACGCGGGGACGGGCAACCTGATTCAGTTCAACTCCATCCACGATAACGGCGGGCTGGGGATTTAACTGGGAAACAGCGCCACCCCGCTGGCCAACGATCCGATGGATGCGGATCCCGGGCCCAACCAGGTGCAGAACTACCCGACCATGATCTCGGCGATCTCCATGTTTAACAGCCAGTTCCGCGCCAGCCTAAACGCGGCGCCGGGAACCGCCTACCGGGTGGATTTCTTCACCAACAACGCGTGCGATCCTTCGGGATACAGGGAAGGACACCGGTGGATCAAAACCGTGTCGGTGACGACGGATATCAACGGAATGGGGTTGGCGATTGCCGATTTTCCGAGCACGTATTTCAGCACCGGGAATTACATCACTGCGACGGCGACCGATTCGAATGGGAACACTTCGGAATTTTCCAATTGTATCCAGGTCACGGACGCTACTCCCACGCCGACCGTCAACCTCACCCCGTCCTTGACGCCGACTCTTACGTTGCCTTCCAAAGCGAAGCCTTTCTTTACCGTGAAGCTTTCCGCACCCCAAATCTATTACCGCGGGACGGGTTGCGGTGACAAGCAGGAAGTATTCCAGGTTCAGGTGGCGGATCCGAAGAATGTCGCGGGCGTCTGGCTGTTTGTCCGGTTGAAGAACAAGGCCGGGGAGGGGAATACCGAATGGGGCGAAGCGCTGGTCATGACCCCGATGGGTTCGGGATGGTATTCCTACAAGCTTCTCTCGGAGACCATTCCGGGTTTTGTCAAATATGAAGATGCCTGGGTGCAATATCAATTGGTGGCGTACGACAAGGGCTTCACCCGGATAGCCACCAGCGACGTGTTATGGGATGTGGAACTTACGGCCTGCCACAAGTAGGTTTCCATGCGGTCTGATAAAATTCGGGATGGGGACGGAGAAGCTTCTCCGTCCCTTTTCTATATAGTGGAAGCGAATTACGAGCCATGCATCGACGAAAATTATTTGGTGTCAACGAGGTATTGGCTTGTCGCCTTGGTAAGATCCGAATAATATCCGCGATATTCCGTCGGAAGCAGTGCCGCGATGCGATACATGATTTCTTCCGTGATCCGCTCGCGCACTGCGCGGGTGAGCCGTTCGTCGCCGGTTCGCACGGAAAAGGGCGCGCCGACGCGGAAATAAAAGTCGGTCCGTCGGAAACGCACAAGATTGCGCCAGAAATTTTCCAGCCCATAGTAAGCCACTGGCCACAACGGCGCGCCGCTATCGAGCGCGAGAACGGCCACTCCGGTATGCGCCTTTCGAAGCCGACCGTCCCCGCTGCGCGTGCCTTCCGGCGCGATGGCCAGAATTCTTCCAGAGCGCAGCACTTCGAGCGCGCCGACGATCGCCGTCCGGTCCACCGCACCGCGGCGGATGGGAATCGCGCCGCCCAGGCTGAAGAGAAACCCCAGGGCCGGGTTGTTCCAATTTTCGATCTTCGCAAAACCGGTCACCGGGCGGGGAATCAAATGGGTGTAAAAAACCGGCACGTCCGCGAAATTAACGTGATTGGCAACGATGATCATTGGCCCTTGCTGCGGAATCTTCGCAAGTTCCTCGTCGTGCACCCGGAAGAGAATCCGGCCGAGGATCCGAATGGGGTAATAGACGGCGATCTGAGCCAGGTTCATGACGTCAATCCTTTCCCCCGCAAACAACCTCGATCGCCTGCGGGAGAATTTCCGCCGCAATCGAATTCCCCTCGGTGCACAGCGTTTCTCCGTCGGCGTGCGCCGCGAAGGTTCCTCGCAGCGCCCTGATGTCCAGGCGCGCCGTGTCGAAAAATCGGATGGCCGGATGTCCGGCCTGATCGCCTCGGAGGAAACGCGGGATAAGGAAAAAAATCCCCAGGCGGCTGACTTGGCCGGCCAGGCATACGGTGAAGAGACCGTCGTCGAGTTTCGATTGCGGCGCCATGCGGAAGGCGCCCCCCATCCGGCGCCCGTTCATCACCGAGACCATCAGGCAGGGCTGTTCTAGGACGCCACCGTCATACCGGATGCGCAGCAAAGGTGCGCGGTAATAAAGAAAAATCGTTTTCAGAGCGGCGACCAGATAGCAGGGGAATCCGGAAAGCCAGGTGAGTTTCGCCGCTTCCAACCCGACCACCGCGTCGAATCCGACCCCGATGCCGTTGCCAAAAAATCTTCCTTCCGGAAATAATCCTCCGTGAACTTTTCCCACGTCGATCCGGCGGCGCCGGCCCGCAGCCAGCACCCGGAAGGAGGTCTCCAATCCGTGCGGTACCCCGATTCCATGCGCAAAATCGTTTCCCCGTCCGACCGCGATGATCCCCATCGCCGCACGGCCTTCGCCGGATGGCTGGACCTGCATCAATCCGTTTAATACCTCGTTGGCGGTTCCGTCGCCGCCCATTGCGACCACCACACCGTATCCTTCCGCCGCCGCGGCACGCGCGAGCGAGACGGCGTGCATCGGCCCTTCGGTGCACACCAGATCGAAGGGAATGCCAAGCGTCCGCAGCAGCTCCTTCGCCCGGGGGATATCGGCCTTTCCCTCCCCGCGGCCGGAGATAGGATTTACGATGATCTTGTGGCGGACCATAAATCGACTTTCTTCACTCCATGCGGCATTGGGCGGGATAATATCACGGTGAGAATCCTGCAGCAATATATAACCCCAAATCTCCGAAAGCGTGCCGGAGAAGGGAAGGATCAGGAATGGGTGTTTGGATCCGAGGGATTCTCGGGATATAGACCCGAGTTTAAAAAAAGTACAACTCCTTCGAGTTGTACATCGTGCGGGAGCGACGGGGTTCGAACCCGCGGTCTCGGCCTTGACAGGGCCGCGTGTTAACCAGCTACACCACGCCCCCGGGGTGCGGGCCAAATTTATACCATACCGGACGCGGTGCGTCAACGGCGCATTGGGAGACGCATCGGGCAAGGAGGGGAGAATTCCGCGCGAATGTGTCAAGGCAACCGGTTTCATTGGCAAGGTAGGGGTGATTGTTGCGGTGATCGACGGGGGTTGGTCGGTTTTTTCCGCGTGCCAGCAGTCCGTTGCACCGCCGTCCGCCTCTGGCGGGAAAAAGGTTCCGTCGGTGTGCAGGATCCAGCCGGCTTCCGAAAAGCTTCCGAAGCCGCTGGAATAAGACACCCGCCACAATCCTCCAACCCGTGTTCCCGGACGACTGCAGGTGGGACTGCCGGTGAGCCCGCCGGTTGAAGAATAGGGGTCAGGGTATGGTTCGTCACCCCTGGCTGGTGCGGAAAACACTTGAGAACCAGCCACCGAGGCTTAGAAAGTATATCCCCGGTTTTTTAGGCGTCGTCTCCGGCAGGGATCCGGAGCCTCCTGAATGCCGGAATCTCCTTTCCGATATTATAATCAGCCTTATTTCATTGGCAGGAGAATGGCGATGAATTTTTCCCCGTCACTTGCAGATGTCCTTCAATCGGCGGAAAGGCTGATCGTTTCGGCAATCGCAGAGGATATCGGATCCGGAGACGCTACAAGCCTTGCGGTAATTCCTTCCGGGATGAAAGCCAAGGCCGTGATCGTAGCCAAGGTGGAAGGAGTTATGGCCGGATTGCCGGTCTTCAAGGCTGTATATTCCAAGGGTGATTCTAAAGTGAAGGTGGCTCCTGTGATCAACGACGGAACCCGCGTGAAGCCCGCGGACGTCCTGGTGAACCTTGAAGGACCGGGCATCTCCATTCTTTCCTTTGAACGCATCGCCTTGAATTTTCTGCAGCGTCTCTCTGGCATCGCCACGTTAACTGCCGCTTTTGTCGCAGCCGTACAAGGTACGGGGACTGTGATCCTCGACACCCGCAAAACCACTCCGGGGTACCGCGTGCTCGAAAAATACGCTGTACGGATCGGTGGAGCACAAAATCACCGGCAAGGGCTGTACGACATGTTGCTGGTGAAGGACAACCATATCCATGCCGCCGGGTCGATCTCCCTGGCGGTGCGCCGCGCCCGGGAGTGCTACCCCGCTCTTTCCCTCGAGTTGGAAGTTAAATCGCTGGATCAGTTGAAGGAAGCCCTGTCGCTTCCGGTGGATATAATCCAACTGGACAATATGGATCTGACCACGATCCGCCAGTCTGTGGCTCTGGTGAATAAACGGGTTCCCCTGGAAGTTTCCGGCGGAGTAAAGCTCGATACCGTCCGCGAAATCGCCGCAACCGGCGTGAATTACATATCCATCGGCGCACTGACCCATTCCGCGCCGGCGCTGGACGTCAGCCTGGAACTTGTCGGTTGATGTACCCTCGCCCGTCGTCCAAATGATGAACGAATCCTCCGCCCCCGAACGGCGCATACTTTCCGCCAAGGAACGCCTTGGCAGCGAATTGGTCATCTTGGGCCACCATTATCAGAAGGATGAAGTAATCCGGTTCGCTGACTTCCGCGGCGATTCGCTGCAGCTGGCGCGCACGGCCGCTGCGAATCAAAAGGCGAAATACATCGTCTTCTGCGGCGTGCACTTCATGGCCGAAACGGCGGCGATCCTCGCGGGACCCGGTCAAACGGTTCTGCTGCCGGAATCGGATGCGCTCTGTCCGCTCGCGGAAAAGGCCGACCGGCTGCTGGTCGAGGATGCCTGGAGCCAGTTGGGGGAATGCATGTCCCCCGAACGGGATGTGATGCCGATTACTTACATAAATTCCGAAGCGGATTTAAAAGCCTTTTGTGGAACGCACGGCGGATCGGTGTGCACCTCCTCCAACGCGGGTAAAATTCTGGAATGGGCCCGCGACCGCCGTCCACGGACGTTGTTCTTTCCCGATCAACATTTGGGACGGAATAGCGGGGTGCGGATGGGCATTCCCCTGGAGCGGATGCCGTTGTGGGATCCGCGCGAACCCCTGGGTGGCAACAGCCGCGAAGAACTCCTCGGTGCGCAAATCATCCTTTGGAAGGGGTGGTGCTACGTTCACCAGCGTTTCCTCCCCACCCACATCATCGACGCGAGAAGGCGCTACCCCGGAATCCGCGTTTGGGTGCATCTGGAATGCACTCAGGAAGTTGTGCGTCTGGCGGACGATGCGGGATCGACCACGGACATTCTCCGGATGGTGGACGCCGCGCCGCCGGGGACAAAATGGGCGATCGGTACGGAAGAAAACCTGGTAAACCGCTTGGCACGCGCTCATCCCGAACAGGAAATCCACCTGCTCTCGCCATCTCCCAACAACTGCATTACCATGAACAAGACCACCGTGGAGTCACTGGCGCGGGTGACGGATGGACTAGTGCGCGGGGAATTGGTCAACCCAATCCGTGTACCTGAGGCGGTTGCCGGCCCGGCGAGCACCGCGCTTCAAAGGATGCTGGAGGCAAGCGCATGAGCCCTGTCGAATCTGATGTGTTGATTGTCGGCTGCGGAATAGCCGGCGCCAGCGCGGCGCTCCGTCTGTCGGAGGACCGGCAGCGCCAAATCACGGTCATCACGCGCGCCTCGGATCCCGAAGAAAGCAATTCCAAGTATGCGCAGGGCGGAATTGTAACGTTGGGGAAGGAAGACAGTGTCGACTCGATCGTACGGGACATCCTCGCAGCGGGGGCGGGGTTGAGCCTACCATCAGCGGCAAGAATCCTTGCCGAAGAAGGCCCCGTTCTTGTGCGCGAGGTGTTAATCGACCAGGCTGGGGTGCCGTTCGACCGTACCCCAAACGGCGAGTTGGATTACGGGGTCGAAGGGGCTCACTCCCGCCCGAGAATCCTGCATGTCGGGGATACGACCGGTCAGGCCATTATCCGCGCGTTGCTGCGATTGATGCGGGAACGCCCCAACATCCGCTTCGTAAATTCGGCCACCGGTGTGGACCTGATCACCTTCCCACACCATGCCCGCGACCCACTGGCCATCTATCAACCCATCACTTGTCACGGCGCGTACGTTTTCGATCAGGCTGATGCCACCGTGCATCGCTATCTGGCGGGGGCCACGATCCTTGCCACGGGCGGGCTCGGACGGATTTACCGCTACACGACCAACCCGGAGGGAGCCCGCGGCGACGGGTTGGCGATGGCGTATCGCGCCGGCGCCCGCGTGATCAACGCCGAATTCGTCCAGTTCCATCCGACCGTCCTGGCGGCGCCCGAAGCCGAAGGATTTCTCATTTCGGAGGCTGTGCGCGGCGAAGGCGGACGGCTGCTGACCCCGGATGGCATAGCGTTCATGGCGAAGTATTCTCCGGATTGGAAAGACCTGGCGCCGCGCGACATCGTTGCGCGGGCAATCCACCGCGAGATGGTGGAGCACGATTACCCGCATGTCCTTCTGGACATATCCTTCCTGCCGGCGGATCTTATCCGCACCCGGTTCCCGAATATCTACGCGCGCTGCCTGGAAGCCGGCATCGATATTACCCGTCAGCCGATCCCGGTGGTGCCGGCCGAGCATTACTCTTGCGGGGGAGTCTGGACGGATGCCTGGGGCCGAACAACCATCCCCGGTTTGTATGCCGTCGGCGAGGTGGCCTGCACCGGAGTGCATGGAGCCAACCGCCTGGCGAGCACATCACTGCTCGAAGGCCTAGTGTGGGGGGAGCGCGCGGCGCAGGATATCGAGGAGATGGGCGCGCTGCCGGAAACGGACCCGGCCGAGGTGCCTTCCTGGGAACCCGGCGTAAGCGAGGATGCCGACCCGGCGCTGATCTGGCGCGATATCCGCACCATTCAATACACCATGTGGCATTACGTCGGGTTGATCCGCTCCGCCGTCCGATTGGACCGGGCGCTGAGCGATCTCTATCATTTAAAGGAAGAAATCGAAGGCTTTTACAGGACCACACGTCTCAACGACGCGCTCATCGGTTTACGGCACAGCATCCAAACCGCGCTGATCGTGGCCACAGCCGCCAAGCACAATCGGGTGAGCATCGGCTGCCATTATTTGGAGGACGGCAAACAAGCGGGGGTGCTCTAATCCGTGCGCTTACCAACTCCAGCGGGGACCGATAGAGGAAGGAAATGACCTCTGAGCGAGATTCGCAAATATTAATTCTCACGGGAATTGCTGTGCTGCTCGGCGTCCTGTTCGACTTTGCATGGATACTCGCTCATCGTAAATTGCGTGTAAGGCGGGGCGATAACGAAACCTCCCCGGCGGAAAAGAATCCTCTCCAGAGCGATTTCCTCCCGTGGGGTGATCGATCAGATCGAAACGTGAACCAGGATAACGGAGGTTGGAACAGTCTATGGAGAGTGGTGTTCCCGTGGATCCGGCCGGTTCTCCTCAGCTCGATTCTCATCCTTGCGGCGGTCCCTTCCGCGCTTGTGGTAATGGATCGTTGGTTTGATCTGGAGAAGATCCGCTATCTCTTCTCCGACCTCCGGTGCAAAGTTCCCCTTCTGTGCGCGTTGCCCATGCCTGAATATATCCTGCTGATTTTATTCTGCTTGCTGGCGGTGGGATTGTTGATCGCTCTCTTTCCGCTTGGACGGCAAACGTTTCTCGAGCTTCGTACGGACTCCACCGGGTCCGATGCCGGGATTTCCACGATGCAGATCACCATCAGCCGGCTGTTGCGGTGGATCTCGCTGGTGGGGTTTGCCGCCATCGCTGTGTTTAGTGTAGCGGATCGTAGAATCCCAGGGGCGGAACTGGCGCTGATCGCCGGGACATACGTCGCGGGATGGTTCCTGCGGGATATTTCCCTCGTCCGCGCATGGAAGATCCTTTGGGATAACCGGAGTTGGTTGTTCGCTTGTCTACTGGCGCATTTGGCTTTGGTGATGGTCCTTTCGGTTTATTTTTCCTCTCCGAATTACCTTCCGATCTTCGCGGCCGTTTTAGTGTTGGCTATCCTCTTCCTGTTCCGTTTCCGGCATCGCATCCCGACGATCTATTGGATATTTTCCATGGGGATAATTCTATTCTCCATCAACATCAATGCCTGGTGGACATCCGTGGTCGGAGATGAGTATGGCTTTTACGAAAGTGCGCGGGAGATCTTGGGAAAAACCAATCTCTCCGTCGTCGCGGCACGCTTGTTCGATGAGATGGGCGTATACGGGCAAAATTCCTATTTTTCTTCCGTCGTTCAAAGTGTATTTATGCGGGTATTTGGAACCCAGAGTTTCGGATGGCGGTTCAGCAATATCTATCTGATTGCTCTTTCCATCCTCCTCTTCTATATTTTTTTTAAAACCTTTTTGGATCGACGGGTGGCCCTTCTGGCTTGTTTCTTTCTGGCCGCATCCCATTATCTGATCAATTTCAGCAAGATTGGATACGTTAGTCTGCAGGCCCTGTTTTCCCTTTCGATTTCGCTCGCGGTAGCCGCTTGGGCGGTCCGATCAGGGCGAACGGCAGCATTCGCACTATGCGGTGTCGTATTGGCGATGAATTTCTACGTGTTTGGCATTGCCATTGTCTCCATCCCGCTGGTTCTCCTGCTCTTACTCTGCTTTGTGCCCCCAATTTCCCGTCCCGCAAGGTTGCGCTGGGCGGTCCTGGCAGGCGGTTTTGGAATACTCTGTTTCCCGCTTTGTTTCCAGCCTGCATATTGGAAGACGGGTTTCGGTTTTACCATTTTCACCAGCTTGGAAAAAAACCCCTTCCCCGACGGCCCCGTCCAGTTTTTGGCCAATCGCATTCTGACTTCGTGGTTCTCGTATCTGTACACAACGAATGAAAGCCATTTTGTCTCGATGTCGTATGTGGATTGGATGACCGCCGCTTTTGTGGGAATAGGGTTCTTCGCGATCCTGTATTGGATTCGCCGCAACCGTTTCGCCGTTTTTTTCCTCCTGGGCTGGATCCTTCTCCTGACAGTAGCGAGCATCATCGGATCGCCCGATTTGCCGTCCACGACCAGAATGTTCGTCGTTCTTCCCTGGTGGGCTGTTGCTGCCGCGTTCGGTCTATGTTGGCTTTGGGATCAGCTTCGCCTCACGGGAAACGCCGGTGGCAGAATCAAAACGCTTGTTCTCGCCGGTGTCCTGGCGATCCTGGTGGCGACGAACCTGTTTTACGCGACCGTTATCTCGTACGATCGTTGGCTGGACCGTCAAGCGTTTGAATCGCTCGTCTTGCGGCTGGCCGGTGAGATCCGCGGTGGAAGTTTAGCGGCCCCGGAAAAGTTTGTCTTTGTGACCTATGCAGACTGGAGCCTGGACCCTTTCCTGCGGTTTAAGGAAATTTACCCTCGGTCCTGGTCCGGCATACAATTGGAAAAGGTGGCGGTAGATAGTCCCCTTTTGCCGGAATCGACTTTGCCGATTTTGACCGATTCCAAAAGCATTCTTTTCGTCGTGCCCACCCTGCCGGAACAATTGCAGGATGGACTGCGAGTCTCTCTGCAGGCGCTTGGCGAAAAATGGTGTCCGGTATATTCGCCCTACGGACAATGGGAATACGACATGTACACGCCGAAAGAAATGGCATGGGTGTGCTCGAAACCGGATTGACAACTTCGGGAGGACGTCAGCCGGCCGGCGTTTGCGGTCGATGATCGGATGATGAATTGGAAATCCCGGCCTGCACGAGCGGATCCGAGAAACCGGAAATCCATAGTAAGAGAGTCAACTTCGGGTAAGGAGGATTATCCATGCGGGTGTCAATCATTGGAGCGGGTGCGGGCGGACTGTCGGCGGCGTACGATCTGGCGCGCGCCGGTCACGCGGTGACGGTTTTCGAGGCGGACCCGACACCCGGCGGGTTGGGGGGCGGATTCCGCGAGCCGGATTGGGAGTGGAGCGTCGAGAAATATTACCGGCATTGGTTCACCTCCGACCGGGATGTTCTCGGGTTTATCCGCGAACTCGGTTGGGAAAAGAACATCGTCGTCCGGCGTCCGGTGACGGCGATCTACTATAAAGAAAAATTCTATCCATACGACAGCATTCCCTCCTGGCTGGTGTTCCCGGGTCTGCCCTTTCCTTTGCGGGTGTGGAATCTGTTCATTGCCGGTTCCTTCCTGAAGCTCAATCCTTTTTGGAAATGGATGGAAGCGTATGCGGCCGACGATTGGATGCGCCGCTGGTTCGGGAGCCGCATCTACGACCAAGTGTGGAAGCCCCTTCTTGTCGGCAAATTCGGCGAGGAAAATTACCGGTTGATCAATATGGCGTGGTTCTGGGCTCGGATGCATTCCCGCACGCCGAATCTGGTCACCTACCAGGGGGGAATGCAGGCATTCTTTGATCAACTCGCCGGCCGACTTGGCGAAATGGGAGTCCGGCTGCGTTACTCGGCGCGGGTCGAAAGTGTGGTTGCTCATCCGGAAGGCGGCTTCGAACTCCAGGTGCCGTCCGGCAAAGAGCGATTCGATGTCTGCCTGGCGACGTTTTCACCGCATCAATTGGCCGCGATGGCGTCCACCCTTCCGGCGGATTATCTTGCCAAACTCCGTTCGCTCCGGCACATGGGTGCTGTGGTGATGGTGTTCGAACTTTCCCACCGCCTTTCCACGCAGGGAGTGTATTGGCACAACCTCCCCAAAGACGCGGGATTCCCCTTCCTGGGATTGGTCGAACATACCAACTTCCTGCCCCCGGAACATTTCGGCGGCAATCACATCGTCTATTGCGGGGATTACCTTCCGCTGGGCCATGAATATTTTTCCATGACGCAGGAGGAACTGCAGAAGCGGTTCCTTCCCGCGCTCCGCCGGATCAATCCGGAATTCCAGCCGTCTTGGGTGAAGAAATCCTGGTTGTTTAAAACCGAGTATGCCCAACCCGTTCCGCTGATCCGCCATTCGCGCAACATCCCCCCCGTGCGAACACCCCTTCCGGGCCTGTATTTTGCCGGCATGAGCCAGGTCTATCCGTGGGATCGTGGAACGAATTACGCCGTGCGCCTCGGACGCGATGCGGCAAAAATGATCCTAGATGATTGGAAATAATCATTATTTTTATTATTTGCGGATACCAATTAATAAATTCTTAACGCAAAGGCGCAAAGACGCAGAGACGGAAAGAAATAAATTAAGAATTTCTTGGCGCCCCCCGGCCCGACCCCCGGGGGCGGGCTTTGTGTCTTTGCGTTAATGGTCTTAATAAATTTACTTTGAGAATAAATTATCGAATCTATGGATCAAACCTATGTATAAAGTGATTTCCGCCGGATAATCTTTTCCACAGCGTCAGGCATCATCCCTGCGACGGTCTCCCCATGCCGAATTCGGTCACGAATTCCGGTAGAGGAAATATCCAGCGGCGCCGCGTCCAAAAAAGTGGTTCGTGCCCCGATGCCCGGCAGTTTGGTTTCCAGCGCAACCATGTCCGCTTTCCGATCAGACCGGCGCAGGACGGCAAGCTCGCACAGGGCGAGTATATCCGTTGGACGGTGCCAGGTGGGAAGATCGCGCAAGGAATCCTCGCCCAGAAGCAGAGTAAGCTCTGCCTTCGGGTTTCGCTCCTGAAGAATGGAAATCGTGTCGACCATATAATGCGGGCCGGGCCTCTCGGACTCCACCTCGCTTAATATAAAAGCTGGATTCCCGGCGATGGCGGTTTC
>JBEKDW010000035.1:0-18036 GCA_050014155.1 Anaerolineales bacterium | reverse complement strand
GCGAGAAAATTTTCCAAATTCCAGGGGAAGATCTTGGCCATTTGCAGGTCGAGATTAACCCAGGGTTTTGACGGTGTGTCGGTGGCGACGGTTGGCTGGTCTGTCATGAATTACTCTCCAAAGGACCGCAAAAAGTGGCGTAATTTCGACCAATTGTATCTCATAACGGATTTCAATCCATCAAGTGTGGGTATTGTAGAATTACCTGAGATCACTGAAAAAGTCCGTTTACAGGCATATAAATCCCCCGAGTATTAACAACGCCTGCAAAAACCGGCTTTAATGCGTCAGTCCCGGTGCTCTTCCGGGGCTCGAATTTAGCCGGGCGCAGTTGGAACTACGGAGTCTTAACCCCGGGCAAGTGGTGCGTCACACCAGTTCCAGAAAACAATACAATTTCATTGAGCTAAGAAAAATGCGGATGGAGACTTCCATCCGCATTTTTTATTGAGTGTCTGATGGCGCAAAATCTTCGCCGGTAGTTACCCGCTCTTCTTCTGGAACTCCTTCATGAAGCCAGACAGGGCTTCGACGGCCGACATCGGCTGCGCATTATATAGCGACGCCCTCAGGCCGCCCACGGAGCGGTGGCCTTTCAGCTCGAGCAAACCTTCTGCGGCCGCTTCCTTGGCGAATTTCTTCTCCAGGTCCTCGTTGGGTAGGCGGAAGGTGAGGTTCATCCGCGAACGGGCGGCCGTCTCAGCGTGGCCCTTGAAGAAACCGCCGCTTCCGTCGATGACCCCGTAGATCAAGGCGGACTTGGCCTTGTTGCGCCGTTCGATTTCCGGAAGTCCGCCGATATCCAAAAGCCACTTCGCGACCAAGCCGACTATGTAAATGGCGAAGCAGGGCGGGGTATTATAGAGCGATTTGTGCTCCGCCATCAGTTTGTAATCCAATAGCGCGGCTAGACCGGCAGGCGTGCGTTCCAGCAGGTCGTCGCGGAGGATGACGATCGCCACCCCGGCGGGGCCGATGTTCTTCTGCGCGCCGGCGTAGATCAGGCCGTATTTCGAAATATCCAGCGCGCGGCTGACGAAATCCGAGGACGAATCGCAAACCAGCGGAACACCCGCCGGCGGAACCGGCTCGGTCGGCCATTCCACGCCCTGGATGGTTTCGTTAGACGTGAAGTAGAGATAGGCGGCGCCCGGATCCAGCTGCAGTTCGTTCTGGGCGGGGATGCGGTTGAAATTGGTTTTCTCAGTGGAGGCGGCGAGCTTCACCGGACCGGTCTTTTCGGCTTCCTTGATGGCAGCCTTCGACCAGTTCCCGGTGAGAATGCAATCCACCGACGCGCCCTTGGTGCGCAGGTTCATCGGGATCATGGCGAATTGGAGATTGGCGCCGCCCTGCAGGAAGAGCACTTTGTAATTGACCGGAATGCCATACAGGCTGCGCAGATCGGCCTCGGCCCGGGTGATGATGTCTTCGAACTGCGCGGACCGGTGGCTCATCTCCAGGACCGACATGCCGCTGCCCGCGTAGTTGAGCAATTCATCCCGCGCCTTCTCCAGCACGGGTTGGGGCAGCACGGCGGGTCCGGCCGCAAAGTTGCACACGCGCCCCGTTTTCGAATCGGTGTAAATGGTCATGTCACTCTCTCCTTTCGCTTTGTCGTCCGGCGCCTGGTAGGTAGAAAAAAAGAGACTCCTCCGCCCGAAGGGACGAGAGGAGTCTCTCGTGGTGCCACCCTACTTGGGAGACCTTCCGGGATGCCGGTAATCCGCCGGTCGGCCTCGCTCTTTGGGGCGCTTCTGCGCGCCCTCTGCTTGGATAACGGTCGCAGTTCCGGCCCAGACTACTTCATAATGAAACGGGTTGGCCTGGACGACTCGGAGGCGCTCTGCGGTCCCGCGGTTGGATCGGACTCTCACCAGGGGATGGCCCCTGTCCGATTCTCTGGGCCCCGTTCGGGCTCGCATGTTCCTCGTCGATGTCTTTATATATATGAGATTGTGATATTTATAACATAGTGACTCTGAGGTGTCAAGACGATCCGGGACGCTTGCTGTTTGAAAATGACCATCCGGTGAATCCCAACGCCTCGGGCTCTTCACCTACTGACGGGAAGAAACGTAAATATCCGCTTCGATCATCTGCTTCAAGTCGGCGGAATAGTAATTTCTAAAAGGGGCGTGCGCTAGCCAGCTCCGTCGCCGGTGGAGGAAATTTCCATCAATTCGCCGGTGGCGGTGAACAGCGTGCGCTCGCAGATGTTGGTTACCCGGTCGGCGAAGCGTTCCAGGTTGTGCGCCACCCATAACAGGTGGGTGGCGTGATCGATCGAATCCGGGTTGGCGATCATCTGATTCACCAGCTCGCGGTAGATCTGGTTGTAAAGCTTGTCCACCTCGTCGTCGTCGCGCGGAATGGCTTTGGCGGCCACAGCATCGCCCGCCAGGAACGCTTTGAGGGAGCGGAGCAACATCCGCGTGGCCTGGCTTGCCATGGTGTCAAAATGATCCAGGAGGTCCGGCGGCAACGGCTCCGGACCGAGCAGGGTGATGATATGGGCAATGCCTTTGACGTAATCCCCCATTCGCTCCAGTTCGGTGATCACTTCCAGGATCGCGGCGAGGATTCGCAGATCGCGCGCCATCGGCTGCTGGGTGGCGATCAACGTCAGGCAGGCTTCCTCGATCGCAAACCGTTTTTTGTTGATTACGGCGTCGTGGGCTTCGATCTTGCGCGCCGCGGCGAGATCCCTCCGGCGCAGCGCGGCGACGACATCCAGGAGCGATTGTTCGACCGAGCTCCCGAGTTCCAGGATGTCGTCCTGCAGGTGGTGTAATTGCTGTTCGAAAAGGTTGCGAGTCATGATGGTTCTCCTTTCCGCGCGAACCTCCCGGATCGGATTCCCGGCGGTTTCCCGCCCCGTCCGTACCGCGCGATCTTGCCCGAAAGGATGTCCCATCCATCCCAGCGGTACCATCCATCCGTTGAAGAAGTATAATGAGGGTATGACAAAGGCACAAGGATGGGTTTTAATCCTCGGTATTCTCCTGATTGTGGGCATCGGCGCGGCGGTGATCGTTTCCGCGATCCGTGCTCCGGCCGACACCATCTCCAATCTGCCCAGGCAGGTATCCACCAAGATCGGTCAAATTCTGCACCCCACGCCCACCATTTATCCGGATCCTGTCACCGTAGTCAACGAAATCCGCACGCTGGCCCGGCTGGAAACGGTGCAATATACGGTTGAGAAGGTCATCACCGCCGAAAGCGGCCAGGGTCCGTTGGGATTTCTGTTTGGAGACAAACTGCTGCTGGTAGCGCACGGCGTGGTGATCGCCGGTATCGATCTGGGAAAGCTCCAAGCAAGCGATGTGCGCATCGACGCGCAGGGATCGATTTTCATCGTCATTCCCGCCGCTGAGGTTTTCACGTACTCGCTGGATGAGAGTAAAACGTACGTGTACCACCGGGATACCGGACCGCTCGCGCCGAGTAAGAAGGATCTGGAAACGTCAGCGCGCAAGGCCGCGGAGCAGCAGATCCTCCAAGCCGCACTGGAGGATGGTATCCTGCAGACCGCGACCACCAACGGCAAAGCCTATCTGCAGCGGTTCCTGCTTTCGATCGGCCTCAAGCAGGTGACGTTCATCGACGCCACGCCGGTGCCGGCCGGATCGACCGTCGTCCCCCAGCCGACCGTGACCGCCACCGCCACCCCGTAGTGCTCGGCGGTTTTTTTCCTATCATCCCATGAAACGACTCCGATTCAGCGCAGCATTCCTCTGTGTCTTGACCGCCGTACTGGCGTGCAATTTCCCCGGAGGGAGCGGCAGTCCGACGGAAGCGATTCCTCCGCCGCAGCTCACCCAAACCGCCGCCGCCCTCATCCCGTCCTCCGCTTCGCCCACCGCTACCATCATGATTCCTACCGTCCCACCCCTGACAGCCGACATACTCCGGAACGGGACGTACAAGCTTCCGCAGCTAGGGGAAACGGTGACGCTGGTGAACGGCAAGTTCGATCGGGACACCCCGGACTCGGATATCGTGCACGCCGCGCTCCTGAACCCGCTCGCCTTCGGGGATCTGAACAATGATGGCGCCGAGGATGCGGCCGTCCTGCTTTCCGAAAGCAGCGGAGGAACCGGAGATTGGATTTCCGTGGTGGTGGTGCTCAACCAGGGCGGCGCGCCGGTGCAATCAGCCGACCGCCTGATCGATGACCGGGCGCAGATTTCCGGGATGACTATACAGAACGGCCGAATCGTCGTGGATGCGATCATCCACGGTTTACAGGACGCCATGTGCTGCCCGAGTTTTCCGGTCAAGGAAACGCTGCGGCTTCAGAACAACCAACTAATCCTTACCCACTTCACATCCACTCCCTCCGGTGGGCAATTTCGTGAGATTCTCCTCACCGCGCCCGCGCAGGGCGCCGCCGTTTCGGGCTCGATGCAAGTTGTCGGCAGCGTGACCGTCTCGCCGTTCGAAAACACTCTTGGATATTCGATCTTCGACATGGGGGGAAACCTGCTGGGAAGCGGACCGATCATGGTTGCTTCCGCCGGGATGGGAACGCCCGGCACGTTTAATTCCCCCATCGATGTATCGGCCATTCCGGCGGGCGCGGTCATCCGCCTGGAAGTATCCGACCTCAGCGCCGCCGACGGCTCGATCCTGGCGATGGATTCGGTGGAGTGCACGGTGCAGTAAACGATAGAGCCGCTAGACTTTTCGCGTCCATGAATCGTTACCGAATTTCTCGCGCGCCAATCCGACGGCGCGCGTTTTTTCTTCTTCGCTGAGCGCTTCACGCCGGAAGGAAATGTCAAACGTCTCGGCGAATCCGCGGCACACTGCGTCGGCGGCTTCCTGCCAGGTCACTTCGCGTCCGAGAAGATCACCAAGCGTCGCAGCCCGCCGCCGGATGCGCTCCGGAGTCGAATCCGGATGTGCGAGTACCAGTAAAATGCGCGCCAAGTCCCCGCGTAACGGAAGCGCGCCGTGCTGCAGCACGCAACCCAGCCGCCGGGCCTGTGCGCTTCCTACCAGTTTCTTCCCGCCGCAGGAAATTTCATAATGCGAGGGCACTTCGAAGCACACCGGATTGCCCGCGGTGCGCCCGGCGCGCCCCACATCGGCCGCCGCATCCACGCCGAGGTGCCGCAAACCCGCCAGCAGCCCGAGGCTGATTCGGCGGTAGCTTTTCAGTACGCCGCCCTGCATCAGCGGGTGGCTCTCCGCCGCGACGAGGCTGTAGGTGAGTTCATCGGTGTGCAAAATCGCGCGCCCGCCCGTCGGACGACGAACCAAACCCCACCCTAGACGGTTGAGCGAGTCGAAATCGCAATCCGCGGAGGATTGAGCGTAGCCAAGCGAAAGCGTCGGCGGCTCCCAGGCATACAGGCGCAGGGTGGGCGCGAGCCCGCCCGCAGCCGTTGCTTCGAGGATGGCTTCGTCGATCGCCATGTTGAAGGCTCCATCGCGGGGAGTATCGAAAATCGCGCGCCAAGTTTCGCGTTCCATCGGAGCGATTATAACTTCGGATCGACGACCTAACCCTCTCCCTGATCCCCTCCCTATTCCCTTAAGGGAAGAGGGAGGGATCACTTCTCTCCTTCTTTGCGTTGGATAAAGGTGGGGTGGGGGTTAGGTCGGTTATAATCTTCCGGCCGCTACTTTCCGGCAATGGACGATGACTCTCCGCCTGGCGTTGTGTTTCCTCTTCCACCAAAACCTGGGCGAACACGCCCAGCGCGCAAGCCGCATCTGCTATCACCGCGTGTTGGATGTGCTCCACAACCACCCCCGCATGAAATTCAATTTGATGCTCTCCGGCACGCTGCTCGACGCGCTGTGCTGGTTCGATCCGCCGCTCTTGGCTTCGGTCCGCTCCGGATTGGACGACGGCATCTTCCGCCTGGCGGGGAGCACATACGCGCAAAGCCTGCTGCGGGCCGGCGAGGATTGGGACAACGCGCATCAGATCGCGTTGCACCGGCAAACGCTGAAGAAATATTTTTCCGCGGAGCCGGCCGCCTTCTGGAGCCCGCAGCGGACTTGGTCCCCGCGCCTCTCGCCGCTCCTGGTCCGTTCCGGATACCGTTTTCTTCCACTCGAGGCGCGCACGCTGCGGGAAGCCGGTGCGGAATCCCCCTTCGCCTTTCAAATTCCATCCGGCGAAGATGCGCTGACGGTTCTATGGGACGATCCGCACTTACGCAACCGATTGACGTTCGCCGCGTGGTTTCACCGGCCCGAGGTGATGGGCGAAACGTTGGACGCGTGGAAATCGCAGCCGGACTGCGACCGGCTCTTTCCGGTCTGCGCGGAAAACGCCGACGCATTCGGCTTGAGCGCCTACGACGGCGGATTGGATCCGCGCGCCGATGCGGACGGGCTGGACGAAGCGCTGGATTGGATCGAAAACTCCGGAGCGGTCGAATGCGCTTTTTTAGACGAGGCGCCACAGCCGGTCGGGAAGCTTAATTCCGATCCGGCGGGGTGGGGTGAAAGCTTGGATCGGACGCTTTTAAATCCCGATGCGCCGGCGCACGAGGAAGGTTATCGCGATTGGCAGGATTTCCTCGACCGGGCGCCGCGCCTCCGCCACTTCCGAAAGATTCACGGCGCCGCGCGCCTGAAGATAGTCGCGGCGCAGCGGGCGATGGAGAGCGCGGCGGAGGCCGCTCTCTCGAAATTCCCGCCCGAGGCCGGAAGCGAATTGTTCGCGCTGGCCGAGCGCGTGTTTTGCGCCCATCAGAGCGGGTTCGGCGACGTGGGGGTGGGCGGGCGCGGCGATCCGTCGTGGGAGGGGATCGCCGCCGCCATTGCGGTCGCCAAATCCGCCGAGCTTGCCTGCGGGCGGAATTCCTCCGGCGGGAAGGGAATCATCGACGATCTCACCGGCGACGGCGAGGATGAAATCCTGCTGCGCACCGCAGGTCGGATGGCGATTCTTTCGCCCTGCGGCGGCCGGCTGCTGTATTGGATCGATCTGCAGCGCGGGATGCTGCACGTGGGCAACCCGCTCGCCGTCCCGGTCGGCACGCTGCTGATCGAAGCCCGCTCGCCGGATTTCGCCATGCTCCCCGACGATTGGCTGCCGGCGGAGAACGATCCGCCGACGGAAAAGAAGCTGGAGGGAGGCCGGCGACGGCTGGCCGGGCTGGAGGGGTCGTACCTTCCGGAGGAAGGCGAGCCGCTTCCAACCTGGCCGCGGCCCCGCTCCGCCGCGTTGAAACCCTCGCTGCCGGTCCGGCGCCGGGCGCTAAACGATTTCATCTCGCTCGACGACGGGCCGGAGGAACCGCCGGAACCGCGCCTCGATTTCCGCCTGTCCGACGGGGCCGTCACCTTCCTGCGATTCTTCGGGTATCGGCTGAGGATGGCCAAGCGGGTGAGCCTGACCACGCGCGGCGTACGGGCGATGTATCGCTTCCGGAACGTACACTCCCGTTCTATAAAAGTGCGGCTGCGGCTGGTCTCGGAAGTCTGTCCGGATTATTCAACCCTGCTCTCTTCCGCCGGTCCGGCGCTGGAGCCGGCGCGATTCGGCCGCCGGGCTTCGCCGGGCATCCGCAATTTGCGGACGGGGCGCGTGTTGGTGAGCCACGCTTCGCGCGCGGCGAGCATTCCCGCCGCTTTCCAACCCGGGGTGCTGGCCTGGGAATTGACCCAGACGTTCTCCTTTTTGATCGAACCCGGCCAGACGGAAATGATCATTCTGCGGCTGAGTTTGTATCCCGACGCCTGATCCGTTACCGGTATCCATTGGCCGGAGTACAAGGAATTCGCCGACAGAACCCGAAAAACACGGAATAGGTAATCTACTATTATTTTCCTTTATTATTCGGTGGCATCCGGTTTTTTTTTACGTGAGTTCCCTGTACAGATCTCCACGGCATGGGTGAGTCGTCTATTTATCGAATCCCGGACTCCTTTCAAATGGAAATGAAGCGGAATAAGAAAACGGGGCGCCGGTGACGGCGCCCCGTTTTCTTATTCCTATCTCGTCCATCTCGTTTCCGGATCGGATTTATCCCAGGCACATCGCGTAGGAAACCAGCGACCGGGTGTGCCCATCGGTATTGTGGGCATACACGCGCCAATAACCGCTGGAGAACGAAGCGAAGTACGGGATCAAATCGTCCGACAGACCGAAGCCTCCTCCGCTGACAACTTTTCCGGCGGGGCATGCAACTTCCGCAAATCCGTTGCCACTCGGCGAGATATCGGCGTTACCTGTGACGGTGATTGTCCCGAGCGTCGTGCCGGAGAGACAAATGGCATAGATGTTGAACAGCGTGCTGCCGCCACCGGTGTTTTTAGCGGATACCTGCCAGCCATTGCCGGCCGACCAGCTGGCATAGGTCCACAAGGTGCCGTCTTGTTTTCCGGTGTACCCTCCGCCGGTGACCACGCTGCCGGCCGGGCAATCGGCCGTTTTGCTTCCAAAGTGGCCGCCATCAACCGTCAGTGAAGTAACAACCTGGGTTGTGCTTGCCGAGGGATACGTCAAACAGATTGCATACGTGGTCAGGTTCCGATTAACGGCGGCATTGTTCTTTGCGTATGCGATCCAACCGTTCCCTTGTTTAAATTGGGTGTAGGTCCAGACGTCCAAACCGACGGAGAATCCGCCCGCCGTCACCACCGTTCCCGCCGGACAGGTGGCGGTGGCGGAATCGACGGCTCCCGGCGCGAGGGTCACGGTGGTGGAAACGCTTTGGGTCGTCGGTGCGATTACGGGCGGCGCCAGGATCGCGTTCACTTTAATCTTCACCCAAAAGGCCGTGTTGGCATCGTTCCCGATTCCGAAGATAGAACTATCGGAGGCGCGCAGCTTGAAGTACCCCTGATACGTGCCGGCGACATTGGGGGAAACCAAATTCACGGATACGTCGATTGTTCCGCCCGGCGCAACCGTCCCCGGGGTGAGTTGCTGTGCGGCCGGCGCGTTCATCTGATCGCCGTGATCGAACACCAAAGAGTAGCCCGAGGTCCAGGTGCAAGAACCGGCGTTCTGGAGGCGCCAGGTTTTGGTGAAGCTGTCGCTGGGGGTCGTCTCCCAATTGTCCGGGATGGTGACATCGGAAATGAATTTCGCCCAGTTGCAGGGGACGGGCGTGGAACTCGCGGTGGGTGTGTACGTCAGACTGGGCACAAGCACCGTCGACGTAACCGAGGGCAGCAGCGTGCCGGTCGCCGTGGCGCCCGGACCGGCCGAGGCAACCTGCGTCGTCCCGCCTTGGGAAGGAACGGCCCCCTGCGCCGACAGGGTCTGCCATTGAATGGCGACGAGTGTCTGGGCGGACAGCGTCTCGATATCCGCCGGACTGAGTGTGGCACTCGTTGCTGGGGAAAGGTTGCACGCCAGAACTGCGGCCAGCAAGCCTGCGATGGGAAGAAGATAAAGCCGGGTTTTCATGATGTTGCCTCCTAAATAAAAGAGAGTATTGCCGTTCGATGCATTCTATTGTAGCGGAAAAGCGGTTCCACGGTTTTGGAAAACAAGCCGGATGGAGGTTTTTTGGAGGTTTTCTGTTGGTCCTTTCCGGTGAAGGCCGGGATTTTCGAAATCCATATACTCCTCTCGCCGGTCGAGGTTGGCGAATGTACGCGGAAGACACCTAAAGAGCCCACGGAAGACACCGAAAAAAAACCATTGAATTTATTATTGAAATAATGTATTGGATTTATCGGTGTTTTCCGTTCTCTTCGGTGTATTCCGTATACGATTTCCACGTCACAGGTCACCCGGCATTGCTTCGAAACGGTCTTTTCAAGGGCGACTATAATAAGCGGGAGAATTTTATTACCGGAGAGGAATTTTGCGAAACGGAGTGGATAAGCCCCTGCGTGTTCTTTTTCTATCCGCCGAGGCGGCGCCGCTGATCAAGGTCGGCGGCCTGGCGGACTTCGCCGGATCGCTGCCGGCGAGGTTGCGCCGGATGGGGCACGACGTGCGCCTCGTCCTGCCGCTGCATCCCTCGCTGCGTCCGCTTGTCGCCGACGCAAAACCTGTCGCTCGCCCCGCGGTTTCCGCACGCGGCTCGTCGATGCAGGCGGAAGTCTACCTGATCGAGGAGAACGGCGCGCCGGTTTATCTCGTCGACGGCCCGCCCTTGCGCGCCTCCGACGCGATCTACCACGCTGATGCCGGACGTGATGCTCCCAAATATGTTTTTTTCTCTCTGGCCGCGCTCGAATTGGCCCGCAGTCAGGGATGGAAGCCAGACCTGGTACACACCAACGATTGGCACACCGCCGCGGCCAACCTATGGCTCGCCGGACACGGACGGCAGGACCGGTTCTTCCGAGGCGTGCGCTCCATCCTGTCGGTTCACAATCTGCCCTATTTCGGACAGAACGCCGGATGGGCGCTGGCCCAGTTCGGGTTGGGCGTGCCGGAGCATATTCCCGCCGCTCGCCCCGCTTCCGACGCCGCGGAGTATGACCGGTTTGCCGCGCTTCCCTTTTGGGCTTATTCCACACTGCTGCCGCTCGGGATCGCATCGGCGGACCGGATCATCACCGTCAGCCCCTCCTACGCGAAGGAAATTCTCACGCCGGAGTTCGGCGCCGGATTAGAGGAATATCTGCGAACCCAACAGGACCGGATCGAGGGAATCCTCAACGGTCTGGATCAGGTAGTGTGGGATCCGGCGACGGATGCGCAACTGGAATCGAATTTCGATCCCGCCACGATCGACCGGCGCGCGGACAATAAGCTTTCCCTGCAAAAGGCTTTTGGCTTGGATCCGGATCCTTTTACGCCGCTCATTGGCATGGTCACCCGGCTGGACGAACAAAAAGGAATCGACATCGCCCTGCCGGCGTTGGAATGCTGGTGCGGGGGCGGGAACCAGGCGGCGATCCTTGGGGCGGGCGATCCGTATCTCGAGCAGCAATGCCGCGCCTTCGCCGCGCGCCATCCGGGAAGGGCGGCGGTGGAAATCGGATATCACGACCGCTTGGCTTCCCTGATCTATGGAGGATCAGACGGATTTTTAATCCCGTCCCGGTACGAGCCCTGCGGAACCAGCCAGATGATCGCGATGCGCTACGGCAGCCTGCCGATCGTCCGCGCCGTGGGCGGATTGAAGGACACCGTTCGCGACGCCTCGCAAGAGGACGGAACCGGGCTGACATTTGGCGATGCCTCGCCTACGGCGGCGGCGATGGCTCTGGGCCGGGCCGAAGAGATTTTTCGCGAGCCTCAGCGGCGGGATAAACTGCAACTCCGCTGTATGGACCAGAATTTCGATTGGGCGCGATCGGCAGAAGCGTATCTCGCCGTCTATCGCCGTGTGATCGCCGGGTGAACCGTGCCCATGATCCCGCCGCTTCGGGTGCGATTGCCATGAATGCTGCGCGCAGGGCGGGCATCCTCCTTCACCCGACTTCGCTCCCCGGGCCGTTCGGTATCGGTGATCTCGGCCCGCAGGCTTACCGGTGGGTGGATTTCCTCGCGGAAGCGGGCGCAACGGTCTGGCAGGTTCTGCCGCTTGGGCCGACCGGATACGGCGATTCCCCTTATCAATCCTATTCCGCGTTCGCCGGAAACGTGTCTTTAATCAGCCCCGAACAATTATTATCGGAAGGATTAATTCCCGATGGTGATTTACAAAACCACCCAGACTTTCCTGCCGGAACGGCTTCTTTCGCCGGAGCTCCGGAATTCAAGGCGCGGTTGATCGGAACGGCACACCGCCGGCTAGCCGCCGGAGAAAACTCCGCATTGCAAAGGGAATTCGCACAGTTCCGCGCCCGAGAGGAACACTGGCTGGAGGACTACGCGCTGTTCATCGCCTTAAAGCGGGCGCATGGGGAGCGCCCGTGGCGGGAATGGGAGTGCGAGCTCAGGTTGTTCCAACCGGACGCGGTGAAAAAAGCACGCGCGGACCTCTCCGAGACGATCGACGAAACCGCGTTCGGCCAGTTTCTGTTCCAACGGCAGTGGGGAGCGCTGAGGCGGTATGCGCGCGAGAGGGGGATTTTCATTCTCAGCGATTTGCCGATCTTCCCGGCACTGGACAGCGCCGACGTCTGGACCCATAAAAAATATTTTTCCGTTGACGATGAAGGCCGTCCGATCGAGATGGCCGGCGTTCCGCCGGATTATTTCTCCCCCACCGGCCAATTGTGGGGAAACCCGGTCTTCCGTTGGGACGTCCTCCGGGCCGAACGTTATGCCTGGTGGATCGAACGTGTGCAGGCGGCGCTACGCTCGTGCGATTGGATGCGCCTGGATCATTTCCGGGGGTACGCACGGTATTGGTCGGTCCCGGCGGGAAATACTACGGCCGAGATCGGCAGCTGGATGCCGGGGCCGGGGGAGGATCTCCTGGAGTGCGTGCGCCGGGCGGTGGGCGGGATGCCGTTCCTGGCCGAGGACCTGGGTGTGATCACCGACGACGTGGTGGCACTGCGCCGGCAGTTTGACCTTCCGGGAATGCGCGTTTTACAATTCGGCTTCGACGACGATTTCGACAACCCGTTCCTCCCGCACAATTTCGATTCAAAAACCGCAGTTTATACCGGAACGCACGACAACGACACCACCCTCGGCTGGTTCCATGACCTGGGAGAATTGGAGCGCGGCCGCGTGCAGCGTTATCTGGGACGCGGTGGAGACGACATCGCTTGGGATTTCATCCGCCTGGCGATGGCATCGGTGGCGGAAACGGCGGTCTGCCCGCTGCAGGATGTTCTGGCTTTGGGGGGCGAGGCGCGAATGAACTTTCCGGGCCGCGCAACCGGAAATTGGACCTGGCGCTTCCGCGAGGAGGACCTTCGGCCGGAACTTGCCCTTCGATTGCGCGAGTTGACCACCGTCTACGGACGGATTTCGGATACGACGGATTTCCATGGATCGACCGCCGTGTGACCGGGCGCAAGAAAAAATGCAACCAAAGGATTTCGCCCCTTCCTTTTCAATCCCGGACGAAGGGGGAACGGACCGGTCGTTGCCTGCGTAAATCATATTCGGAGCCTATGGATTAAAATGACCGCAATCGGTGCGCACCGGAGTATGTTATCGTTGGTTAGTGGCATTCCGCATAAGCTGGTTCTGTTCTCTGTGAAAGGATCCAATTGATCGACGATTCTGGTTCACCCTACTCAGCCTCTCCGACCGGCGCAACATTTCTACGCGCCGGGGTCGAGGAAATGGAACCGAATTACTGGGTGCTCTCGGTTTTTGATCTCATCGGTTGTTATAGTTCCGGTCCGACCGAAGAGGATGCGATTACCGAAGCGGACCGGCGAGTCCGCCAGTATTTCGAATGGATCGGGAAGAAGGACGGCGAATCCGCGCCGTTTGAAGAATCCATTCAAGTGAAGATCGCGGAACGCTTTCAACGGTCTCCCTGGCCGAAGGATCCGTCGCGGTATATCCACGCGTTTTACGAGGATGATGCGCGCCCCTTGCGCGCGTGGGATATGGACATCGCCCTGCGGTTGTTGGATTGGAGCCGGGAGGATCTGCTTCAGCTGGCTGGTTCGCTGCTCCCGGATTATCTCGAACGGCTGGAGAATGAACCTCGATGGAAAACTCTTGACAGCCTGCTGGGACATATTTGGGAAACGGAGAACGCGATCCTCGGAACCATGGGGGGAGGCTGCGATCGGTACTGCCGCAATGGGCCGAGGTGGAAGTCGAGCGGGAAATCTTGGGTGAGAAATGGTCTCCCCGCAAGGTACTCCGCCGCGCGCTGTGGCACGAGCGGGATCATGTTTTGAAATGGGAAGAGTTGATTAGCCGGTTACAGTAAACCGCCGCGCAGAAAAATCGCGCGGCGGTTTTTTATTCGGTGGAGGGGGGGCATCCCCGTTGAGAGATATTTGCATGGTTGTTATTCCCGGGCAGATTGCACACCGTCAAACGATCGACAGCGCCAGCGCCTCCAGTGCGCTTCGGTGGCTTCCAGCGGGAAAGGATGAAAGCGAGGCGACGGCCTGCTCAATATGGTGTCGCGCGCGTTTGCGCGAGAGTTCGACGGCTTCGGAGGCGCCGATCTTCTCCACCAGGCGTTCCAACCTGTCCGGATCCCGTTTTCTGGATTGGAATGCCGCCACGTCCGGGTCTTCCGGATGGTCGTGGAAGAAGAAGATCGCCGGCAGGGTGAGCAGCCCCTGGTGCAGATCGTGTCCGACCGGTTTGCCCGCGCCCCTGCTATCGCCGCTGAAGTCCATCAGATCATCGGCGATTTGGAAGGCCATGCCGAAGGCCCTCCCATAATCCGCGGCGTGCTTGGATGCCGGAAGATCTTGCGCGAGGAGCGCCGGACCTTCGCAGGAGACTTCGAACAGCGCGGCCGTCTTGGACCCGATCTGGCGCTCGTATTCCTCGAGTGTGCAGGTCGAATCGGCTTTGGTGATTTGACGGACTTCGCCGTCGACGATGATCGAAAGCGTGGAGGCGAATTTTTGCATGACCGGGAGGGAACCGGCGGCGGCGGCGAGCTGCGCGGCGCAGGCAAACAGGAAGTCGCCGACCAGGATCGCCGTCCCGGCCGCCAGCCGGGAATTCGCAGTCGGAACGCCACGCCGGAGGGGCGAATCGTCCACCACGTCGTCGTGCACCAGGGTGGCGGTGTGAATCATTTCCAGCGAGGCGGAAAAATCGATCAGCGGATCGTCGGGAACCCGCAGCATCCGCCCGAACAGCAGCGAGAGGGTCGGGCGAAGGCGCTTCCCGCCCGCGGCGAGAAGATGATCCAGGGATTCCCGGATCAGGCGCGCGGGAGGAACGGGAAAATCCTGCATCCGTTTCTCGACGGATTTTAAATCCTCGCAAACAAGTTCCAACGGAGAAATATTCATTACCAGCTACTCCCAGGCAAAAAGATTATTGGCGTTGCGCCGCGCGGTCTGGACCAGCTCGGGTGCGTCCTGATTCCATTCTCGAGCCGCTTTGCGCGCCACCGCGAGGACCAGAGCCGGTTCATTGCGCTTCCCGCGATTCCCATCCGGCGGAAGATACGGGGCGTCGGTTTCCAGTAGGATTCGGTCCCGCGGGAGTGCGCGGAATATCTCGCGCAAACGCGCGGACCCGGGATAGGTGATCGGACCGCCGATCCCGAAGTAGAAACCCATCTCCGGAACGCGCTCCGCCAGGAGCGGGTTGCCGGAGAATGCGTGCAGAACACCCCGCAAGCCGTTCCCCGCTGCCGACAGGATGGCCAACGCGTCCTCTTCCGCCTCGCGGATGTGTACGATTGCGGGCAGTCCGAGTTCCCGCGCCAGGCCGAGCTGCGCGCGGAATGCGTCCTGCTGTTGTGCGCGCGGGGCAAGATTGCGGTAATAATCCAAGCCGATCTC
This sequence comes from Anaerolineales bacterium, assembly GCA_050014155.1. GTDB lineage: Bacteria > Chloroflexota > Anaerolineae > Anaerolineales > RBG-16-64-43 > FEN-1073. The sequence goes on along the minus strand of JBEKDW010000035.1, from coordinate 2,751 downwards.
GCCGATGGCAACCGCGCCCGGCGCGCGCGCGAGGATGCGCAATTCGTCCAGAACCCGGATGGTAAAACCGCCGCTCTCGTGCGGATGCACTCCGGGGGCGAAACGCAGCATCGGATCGGAATGCGCCAGGTCGGCCGCCCGCCGGCTGCTGGTCAGATCGAGCCCCGGAATGAGAATGCGCACCAGGCCGGCGCGTCGCGCGCGTTCCATCATCTCGCCCCGGTCCACATCGAACGCCGGAAGATCGAGATGGCAATGCGTGTCGGTCAATCCCGGCAGGCTGTCGTCGGGGACGGAAGCCAAGCGGTCGGAGGAAGGCACGGAAGGCAGCCCGGGTTATTCCGGCGGCAAGTCCACCAGGCGCAGGCCGTCGTCCAGGATGGCGCGCACCTTGTCGCCGTGGGTGGTTTCGCAATACACACGGATGATCGATTCGGTTCCCGAAAAACGCACCAGCATCCAGCCGCCGTCCTCGAAGATGTATTTAAAACCGTCGGTGGTGTCGCGCCCGACCACCCGCAATCCGGCGAGGCTTTCCGGCCGGGCAGCGGTAACCCGCTGAAGCGCGGCTTCGCGCTGCTCGGGAGCGAGCGGCAGGTCGATCCGGTCGTAGAAATATTCCGCGCCCACCTCCTCGAATAGATGCTTCACGAGTTGCGAGGGTTTGCAATCGAGCCGGACCATCATGTCCAGAAGGAACAGCGCCGCCAGGATCCCGTCGCGCTCCGGTGCATGGCCGCGGAAGGCGAACCCGCCGGATTCCTCGCCGCCGATGAGCGCGTTGGTTTCGATCATCTTAGGGGCGACGTACTTGAATCCGACCCCGGTCGAATATACGGGCACGCCGAATTTCTTGCCTAGCTTATCGAGCATCGACGTGGTGGAGAGGGTCTTGACGATCGCTCCGCGCAACCCGCGCACCTCCAGCATGTACAGCGCCAGCAAGCCGTAAACCTGCAGTTGGTTGATGAAGGTTCCGTTCTCGTCGCCGAACCCTACGCGGTCGGCGTCGCCGTCGGTGATCACCAGTGCGTCGGCCCCGCGTTCCACCGTCGTGCGCAAACCGGTATCCACGTTCGGCTGGATCGGTTCCGGACGGAGCATATCCGGGAAAAGCGGATTCCGTTCGGAGTGAATTTCGATGATTTCCAGCTTGCCGCCGCCAAGCAGCCGTTGCATCCAGCCGGATCCGTTGCCCCACATCGGATCGGCCACGATTTTCAGGGGAGAGGATCTGAGCGAGGGCAGGTCGACCATCCGGCCGATTTGTTCGATGTAGGCCGGGGCGGGGTCAAACCGATGGATGGAACCCGCCGTGAGCGCGTGCTCGAGCGGGATGCGTTTTATCAGTGACGGATCGGCCGGAATGAGGGATTCCACCTCCAGCAACGCCTCGGGGGCGAGCGCGGCTCCTCTCGAATCACGGACTTTGAACCCGTTGTCGATGCCGGGGTTGTGCGAGGCGGTGATGTTGATTGCGCCGGATGCTCCTTGGGCGGTCACCGCCCAGGAGATGGACGGGGTTGGAGTGGGGCCGTCGGTGAGCAGAACCAAAAAACCGTTGGCGGCCAGAACCTCTGCCGAAGCGGCGGCGAAATATTCGGAATCGAAACGCCGGTCGTACCCGACGACCACTTTCTTGCCGGCGTTGCCTTCTTTTAATAGATAGTTGGCAAAGCCTTGCGCGCAGCGGCGGACGTTGGCGAAGGTGTAATCCTCGGCGATGGTCCCGCGCCAGCCGTCGGTTCCGAAATGAATAACGTCTGTCATATATTCTCCCGGTATTCGATCTGGAATAAACGTTCAAATTATACCGCCGGGCGCGGCATTCCCCTCCGACACGGCGAAAGGCGCGCGGAGGATGCTTGTCGACCCGCGCCGCAATGGAGCGGGCGTCAAATCCTTTCCGGCGGGATTTGCCGGTCACTAACTTTCTAAATCCGATGGCGGGTCCCACATCAAATGGGTCGCGTGTGATTTTGTCCGGCGCGGCCGGAAACCGCTCATTCCGTTCTTCCGGCTGCCGCTTCCAGCCGGAGAATGGTTTCCGCAGATTAAAAATCTGTAAAAAGTTGGGGAAGCGGGGGAATCCAAGATTGGTTTGGATGACATGGGCCGGAAGGATGGTATACAATGAAAGAACGAAGTTCATCAGCCTTGCCTGCAGGTCCCCCGGGGGAATATCCTTACGACGCGGTCAGACAACCTCCTCCCTCGCTCCCCGGATGGATTGAATGGCGCAGGATAGTAACCACCGGTGCGAGGTGACGGATGAAGAAGACACCGAAAACCTCTTCCCGATCGCCCAAGGCAAAAACAAAGCAACCCGTTCGCCGGGAAGGGAAAACACCGGCCCGAACCGGAACCCGGCCAGCGGCAGCCCCCTCATGGATCGACGATAAACTCTTCCGCATATTAATCGAGAATAGCAGCGACGCGTTTGCCCTATCGGATTCCAAGGGCAACATCCTCTACCGGAGCCCTTCGGCGAAGGTCATTTCGGGTTTCCCGGATTCAAAAATCCTTTCCGCTAGTATGTTCGACCGGATTTGGCCGGAGGACTTGAAGCCCGCCCGTAAATTATTTGCAGAAATGTTGACGCACCCCGGAAAAAAAATCCCCTTTCAAATACGGGTTAAAGGTAAGAATGACAAGCTGAAATGGATCGACGGGACCGGCGTCAATTGGCTTGCGAAACCCGGGCTTCAGGCTCTGGTTATTAATTTCCGCGATGGTACAGAAGTAAAAGCA
>JBEKDW010000034.1:0-13744 GCA_050014155.1 Anaerolineales bacterium | reverse complement strand
GGGCCACGGCTTGGGCGCCGCGCCGTGGATGATTTGGATGGTGTTTTCGAGCGGACTGACAAACGCCAACCGGATCGTATCCACAAAAAGGTTGCTCCCCTTGCCGTTCGTCTCGCCCGGGGGGTACAGGTAGAGGAAATCCGTGTGGAACCGACGCACTTCCTCCATCACGGGCAGCCCAATCCGCTGCAGCGCGTCCTTGGATAAATACGTGTCGACTTTTCCGACGTCCTCCCATTGCGGGTTGCCCCGGCCGACCCCCTGCAGTTCAAACACGAACGGCAGCGGCGTGTAATCCACGGGGCTGCTGGTCAGAAGATTCTCGCGTCCGCTGAACAGCTCTTCCCGGAACGACAGGAAATAAATCGCATCGGCATACAGGGGAATGCTGAAGATGAATCCTGAGGCGATCATCAACCCCAGGATGGCAGCCACGCTGAGCAACGGCTGGGTCAGCAGACGCTTGAAGGCGAACCGCGTCGTGGTCCAGGCCTCGCGGGCGGCGCTCGAACCCTGATCGAGAATGTTCACAGCCCGATCACAATCTGCCCTTCTGTCAAACCGGAAACGATTTCCACCTTGTCCTGGGTCTTCAGTCCGATTTCGATTTCGATGCGCTGCGGGCCCAAACCGGTGTCGGCGATGACGAACGTGCGTCCGCCCACCTCGTGGATCGCCGCCGGCGGGAGCCAGAGCACTCCCTTTTTATTCGCCAACTCCACCCGCACCGAAACCTTGTCTCCGGATTGATACGTATCCTTGGAGGGGGGCTTGTCCATCACGATGCGCACGATGATGTTGCCGCTATCGCCCGTGCCGTACGGCGAAGGCAACTGGCGGATTTTTCCCGTCATTTGGAGATCCGGATTGGCGTTCGAAATTACCGTCACCGGCATCCCTTCGAACATCATCTTGAGCACGTCTTGCGGAGGGCTGGTGTCGGGCGTGGTTACCGCTTCCAGTTGATTCGAATCCCCGATCACAAACGCCACGGAATCGCTGGTGACCACCTGCGCCGGAGCCACTTCGGAAATGATCAGCCCATCGATGGGGGCGAAAACCCGCGCCGCATTGACCTGCGCTTCGATGGCGTCCAGGGCGGTCGAAGCGTCCGTTAATCCGTATTGGGCGAGCGTTTCATCCAGGCTGAGCTGCGCCAATTGGACGTCCAATTCCTGTAGTTTTATGTCATAGGTGGAAAATCCGCCGGATTTGTATTTATCCAGCAGGGTCTGGGCAATTTCCAGATCGATCTGGGCACGCTCGACGGCCCGGCGGATCTCCTGGGCTTTGGCTTCCAAGTCCTTCAATTCGATTAAATCCGCCAGGAGTTCCCCCTTCGTCACCGCCTCGTTCGGCTGGACATACACATGATCCACATGGCCGTCCATCGGAAAGGAGACCGACTTCACCGCCACCGGCTCGATCTGGCCTGAGAGCTTGGCGTTGATCACGATATCTCCGCGCTGCACGGTGTAGGTTACGCGCGCTAGGGTGGGATACGGAGTGGGAGTGCCTCCGCCGCCCGGCCCCTGGCCGCATCCCGCCAGCAGCGCAAGAAAAATCGGGAGGAGAAAAACGACGGATGCCAATCGCTTGGGTTTCATGCTCACCTCCGGCCGGTGAAGGCCTTAAACTCGCGCGGTAGACGGTAAATCCTGCCGCCAATCCGACGGTAAATTTTTTTTCCGGGGAGGATTTTGTTTTCTTTTTCCAAATTCAACCGTCGTTTCCCGAAGCGGATGTTTCCACCCCGATCGTTCGGCACACATTCGCGTGGATACTTTTCCGATATAAAGAAACGTGATGCGCTTATTCTCTCTTCAAGAATAATCGCCCACGTATGAGCAAATTATACCCTCACGTTTTTGACACAATCCATGCGGAATAATCAACTCTAATGCAATACTTAACTTTAAACGAAGCGGGGATTTCGAAACCGATCGAAACACTTCCCGGGCTGCAACGATCCTGTAACCGTGTATTAAACATCTTAGGGGCGCCGATTGTAATGACCAGGATTGGACTCCGCCGGAAAACGCTTCCTTCCGAAAACCGTTCCTTCTTTCGCTTCATTCTCACAAAACGGGGAACCATCGCCCGCCTGCGATTGCTATCGCAGGGATGCGACCCGCGCCGCATGCGCGGAAATGATGGTCAAGGTGGATTGATCGGTATCGTATACCGAATACCAGCCGGCGGTTTCATGCGGCGGATCGCCGATCCACGGGTCGCCAGGCCGGGCGACGCCCGCCCAGGCCCAGAAGTTGTCGCCGCCCAACGGGCCGCCGGAGGCCATCGAGACATATACCTGGTCGTACATGGCTTTATAGAACCGGTCCCGGTAGGTTGTCGGCGACCCGACATCATACACGTCGTGCAGCGGTTCCCAATCCCGGGCCAGGCCGAACTCCTCCAGAACAAGCGGCTTCTTCAGGGTAGCGACCTCCGTCGCACAGGTGGCGAAATACTGATGCGCTCGCCCTTCGGCCGCGGTGTACGAGGAGGGATCCCGCGGATCGTACCAACCCCAATTCTGCGGCCAGATGTGGATCGTCGCATAATCGATATTGGGGTCGGCGTGCGTCGCCACGAAATCCTGATTCTCGCCCGGCGGGGTGCCCTCGGAACCCGTCGTGATCATATGGTTGGGATCCAGCGATTTGATGTAGGCTGTCGTTCCGGAGATCCATTCCTGGGGATATCTGCGCGGTTCGTTGGCCAGCTCCCACGAGAAAATCGCCGGGTCGTCCCGATATTTCAAATTGGTGTACGGGTTGACGCGGTTGATCAGGGTGGAAATGTGATTGCGGTACCAGGTCTGGCATTCCGTACAATAATAGAACCGGCTGGTAAAAACCATGAAGGTTTCATAGTCGCCTGGGTACGGGATCGCGCTCCCGTCCGACCAGGAAACGTATTGCGCCATCCCGCCCGACCAGTACCAGAAGTTATTTAGCACCATCACCGCGCGCATGCCGCGTTTTCCCATTTGCGCCAGAAGATAATCCAACCCGTCCAGGGTATTCTGGTTATATTTGCCCGGAGCGGGTTCCAGCGAAGGGGCCATGCGATGGGGCTCCGTATCCGGGCCTTCCGAGGAAGCCATGACGCGCAGGTTGGTCACCCCGAGCTGCTTGAGATGATCGAGTTCCTTGTCCAGCTGCTCCCGGTCGCCGCTAGGTCCGTTCACGCTTAAATTCATACCCTGCCAAAAGTTGGCGCCGACAAAATAATACGGGCTTCCGGCGAGCATGAATTTCCCGTCGGCAACCGTGACGAATTCACCGGCGGCGTTCGGATTTACCGTTGCGGTCAGAGCGGCTGTCGCGGCCGGGCTCGGGGTAACCGTTGGCGCGGGTCTGCATCCCGAGAATCCCAACCCTGCCGCGAGCGCGAGGAGAACGATATACCAATGTTTGGCTTTCATTAGGCTCCTGAACCGCCCGTTAGTATTGCGGTTTCCCGAGGAAAAACTGTTGAGGGCTACTGCCAACTGCCCGGCGTCAAATCATACTCTTTTCATCTGATATTTCCAATATCTTATATGCCACAAGAATATTTAAAAAATATATATCGGTTCTCTAAAACGGAAGGATACGGGGATGGGTTGATGCAACTCAGGCAAACTGAAAATTTTTGGGCACCACAAACCATCCCGTCGCTTATTTCCTGTGCTCGATCCTTATGCGAAAATCCTGTACGTTGAAAAGGTGTTCGTCGTAGTGTTCATATGTGGAATATTTAGCCCACAGGCCGACCTGATTTTTCACATCGATTAACCGCTTTTCCGGCACCCGCTTGAGGGCGGCGATTAGTTTTTTACGGGATTTGTTCAACCGGTCCCGGCTGGCGGTGAGAGCACGCGATCTGTCTTCCCAATAATGTTTTGCGTTGAAGGTCTTCAGCCCGAACTCGCCGGCGGGAATCTTCCCCCTGCGCAGGAGGATGGGCATAATCTTCGTGGTGGCTTCCTGCCACGCGGCGATGTGATTGACCACGTCCTTGATGCTCCAGGCGCCGCACGCTCCGGGTTTGACCATCGCTTTTGTGCTCATCCCGCGCCAGGCGCCCGTCAAATCCTTCCAACATGTTTCTTCCAGCACGGAAAATTCTTTGCGGGTGGCGGGTTTGGTCCGGCGGGGTTTTTTCAATTTGGCCATGTCCAGCCTCTCGGATGATAGATTTTTAGATGGAATTCTCTTCCTGACAGATCTAATATACTACGATCCGGTAGTGTTGACTGCCAGCTTGGCGAGCGCGGGAATAAATCCCCGCGCCGCATGATACGATGCCCCTTCGAGGCAGATCCCTACGCAGGATACAGCCCGCGCAGCGGGCTTTGCATTCCAGCGCCGTCTTTTATGGCGGCGCGACGGCGATCGACTGCACAGGGATCGACATCTCCTCATTTTCTTTTCCCAAGCGCTTTCTCAATCTCGTCCAGATGCTCTCTTCGATGGTTAAATCTTTTCAGATGGACCGTTATACCGATAGTCGTAATCCGATCCACCCATTCGGAGGGAAGCTTTTCGATGATATTGTCCAATTCCGTTGCTTTTTCAAGCGCCAGTGCCGCCGCGGCACGCGGAGGAATGGCCAGACACAGTACGCGGGTGGCTTCATTCACCACGTCGGTATCGATCGGGGAATCCCCAACTCCCTCCTTCTGCCATTTGCGGAGCAGGGTGATGGCGCGCGCGTCCCAGAACGCCAGATGCGCAAGCACGGCGGCTGCCGTCCATCCGGCGTCCATCGGACGGGAGAGTCCCTCGTCGGAAAGGCCGGCAACCATCTTTTTCATATGCTCCCTCTCCGCGGCGTTTTCCCGCACCCACGATTGAAATTCCACAGGGTCCATGTTTCCTCCGGTTGTCTCGATTCGCTCAGGCACATGCGCCGCGCACATTCTGCGGCACCGCCGGATAACATCCCGGCGTTTACAGGATGTCAATGTCTATAAAAACCAGTCAATTCCATCCGATGCCGACGGGCTAATTCTTCCGCATGTTTTTTTAACCCGATCCAGAACACAGCCTGCCCGGAAAGGATCCGGCACTTGCCCGGCAGTTCCGGATCTATCTTCGCCAGTGCCTTTTCCACCCCGGTCCAATTTCCCCCCGCGGTGTTGATCGCTTCGACGCCGAACGATTCCACCGAGCCGTCCAAGGCTGTGACCATCCTGTCCAGATTGGAAACGCCGGGCAGGAACGGGCTGAGAAACGCCCACGTATCGATCCCCGTGTCCTGAAGTTCCCTCAGCGCCCGGATCCTTCGGGAGGGCGGGGACGCGCGCGGCTCGAGAATGTGGGCGATCCTGTCGTCGACCGTCGAAAAGCTCAACCCCACCGTCGCACCGTGGAACTGCCGGAGGAGATCCTTATCCCGCAGGACCAAATCGGATTTGGTCAGGATCGACACGGGAACCTCATGCTTAAGCAATACTTCTAAAATCTTCCTGGTCTGCCGGTATTGCCGCTCGGGCGGCTGGTAGGGATCGGTCACGCTGCAAAAAAACACCTCTTCCCGGAGCGGCTTCCGCCGCGAGGCCAATTGCTTCTCCAAGATCCGCGCGGCGTCGGCTTTCACATCCAGGAATGTTCCCCACGGTTCGGTATGTGCCGTGAAGCGCTTCATGAACCGGGCATAGCAGTAGACGCAACCATGGACGCATCCGACGTACGGATTAATCACAAAGTTGGCGCCCGGTATTTTGCTTTTTTGAAGAATGCCCCTCACGGCAACAGGTTGGATTCCCATAACGCGCCTCCGCGGACGGATACCGGCGTCACGGGTTGGGCGCCGTGCCCGTTCCTTTCCGGATTCTATTCTATTAAAAGGAAATGGGGGTGGGTGATTAGGGGAAGGAAGGCTTTCCCTGCGGTTATCCGGGTAAAGGGATTTCTCCCCGCGCGATGTGATCCAGGGTTTCCACCAAAAATAAATGCTCCCGTTCCAGGACTCGCTGCGAAAGCGATCCCACCGTATCGTTCGGTAATACCGGGACTGAACATTGCGCTAGGATTTCGCCGTGATCATATTCTTCATCGACGAGATGGATCGTCACGCCTGTCTCTTTTTCCCCGGCGGCAATCACCGCTTCATGCACCGCTGCACCGCACATTCCACGCCCGCCGTATTTTGGGAGGAGTGACGGATGAATATTAATGATGCGGCCCTTGTATTTTTACAGTACCTTCGGACCCAGTTTCTTCATGTACCCCGCGAGGACGATCCAATCCGTCCGATGTCTTTCCAGGATGTTCAGAATTTCATCGTCAAGTTCCCCCAGATCGGGGTGTGTTTTGGAACTCGGATGATAATTCGTGATTCCGCCTTGTTTTGCCTTTTCGAGGGCTTCGGAATCGCCGTTGTTGCTGATCACGACGCATGGGCGGGCGTTTAACTTTCCATTGTTTACGGCGTCGATCACGGCCTGCATATTGCTGCCGCGATGCGAGGCGAAGAAAGCAATGTTCACGGCAGTGCAATTCCTGGAAAATGCATCGTTATCCCTCGGAGGACAATGGATGGTTGGAAAAGAAAGTCCAGATCATCCCCGCAGCGTCAACCGCGCCCGGCCATTCGTGTTCTCCGCCGTTGATTGTATATAGGATCACGTCCGATCCGCCACGGCAGTTTTTCCACCCCTGCCCGGTGACCGTCCCTTTTTGGAAAATCGCGGCCGGCCGGGCGTCGCATTCGTTGCGATCCGCCCAGGCCGCCGCCCATTGCGGAATGGGCGTTCCAATACTGAAATACGCACCGGGCATTGCACCGGCGTTTCCGATGCCGTTATACGGGACATCCGGATCGTCGCTGCCGTGAAATGCCACGATCGCCACCGGCCGGCCGGGGGAGCAATCCTCCCCGTATAGATATGTACCGGATACCGATCCGACCGCGGCGATGCGGTCCGATAGGTCACACGCCAGCCGGTTGGCCATTCCGCCTCCGCGCGAGTGCCCGACGGCGTAGATTTGATTTCGATCGACGGCACATTGCGCTTCCACGGTGGCGATGAGATCGCGGATGAATTGCACATCTTGCGATTCCGCCCAGGTATCCCAGGACGGAATTTGGCCCGTACCCTGCGGGTACACGGCGATAAATCCCGCCTGGGACGCCAGGGTTGAAAACCCGCTGTAACTTTCGAATTGGCCGGCGCTTCCGCCGTGGCCGTGAAATCCCAGCACAAGTGGAACGGCCTTTTCCGGCCGGTAGGCGGGAGGAACGAACAACCGGTAATCGCGCGTTACTCCGCCGGAGACAATCTCCGCATCGCTGGTTCCGACCGGGCAACTTCCTAAGCCGGCGGGGGACTTCGGATTGCAGCTGCCGAGAAGCATGGTGAAGAAGAGCCCCGCCAATGCAATCCTTCCGGCATTTGCTTGTTGAAATACCATCAAAGACTCTTTAACTCTGACCGTGGTTGCGGACCAGGGAGATCAATTCTCGTTACTTGGGATCGAGCAAAAGGTTGTGTGGCCACGAAGCTCATCCATCATCCTGCTCGAGCCGCTTGCCAAAGCTAGCCACGGCGTCCTCACGAAAGCCGATGCACTCGTAGAACGCCATCGCCTCGCGGTTTTCACGCCGCACCTGCAGGTTGACTTTGGGGCAGCCAAGTTCGCTCAGCCGATGTTCGGCCCGCTCGACGAGCGCGCGGCCAAAGCCTTTCCGCCGCCGGACCGGATCCACGGCCAGGTAATTGATCCAACCGCGGTGGCCGTCGTACCCCGCCATGACCGTCCCGATGATCGCGCCGCCCTCGACCCCGACAAGGAACAGCTCCCGCTGGAGCAGGCGTTTGCGGGCGATGTCCTTGTGTGGGTCGTTCCACGGCCGGAGCATCCCGCACCCCTCCCAGAGTGCGATCACCGCTTCTTCGTCCGCATCTTCAAAAGGTCGAATCTCCATAACGGGTATCACCTCCCAGCGGCCATTTCGTCGCAGGTTTCTTCATTATATAGTCTTCCGATCGGCGCTCTTGGAAGGGCTTCCAGCGAACAATCGAACAAGTACATCCGCAAAAACCCGGTCCGCACGCAATCCCCTCCCGATAAAAAAAATAGAATCCGGGCGAGGTTTTCCGCGGTCATTCTTCCATTAAAAGAAGCCACGCGTTCCAGCAGGCGTTGCCCAGCAAAGCCGCGATGACAATGACCAACCCGTACATTGCGTCGGTTTTCCCGAAGGCGACGTAGATGGCGACGAGGATCAATCCGATGGAAGCGACAGCCGGCAATCCGATCTCGCGGAACAGGGTGCGATAATCCCTGCGGGATGCAGGAGCTTTCCGTAAAACTGACGCCTCCCGTAAAAGACCCGCACCGCGTGTGATTCCAAGAACCAAGAGCGCGACGGTGAGGCTGATCGGCAATTGGTGGGGAACAAGAAATACGAGCGAGACCATCAATACATACAGGAAATTGGCAAACGTGCGGCGCGCCATGCCAACGACGGTTTCCGACTGGACGCCTTTCAGCCGCTCCCGGTTCAGGGATAACGATACGAAGAGCAATCCCGTCAGCGTGGCGGATGCCGCGGCGACGGTCGCATAAAATATTTGCCAGGACTGAAGATCCGCAAGGAAGTTATCCATGATCGATTACACCTCAGCGCAAAGAAAAACGACGCCCCCCGACGTCCCCGGCCAGGCGGTGCAGGCTACGCGCTCAGCTCATAGGATTCCCGCAACCAGCTGACCAGTTCGCTGTCGACGTCCGACGGCGAAAGCAGTTTCACTTCCAGATGAAATCGGCCGGCCGAAACCTGTTCCGTGTTCCGCACTCGCGGGCTCGTCCGTCTGTGATCGCTTTTAATCGTCAGCAGGAGATGATCCTTGCGGGTCGCCACCCCGGCAAACGCGGTCTTGCGGACGAGGTGGATCGAGGTCTTCTTCGGCTCCGCGACCACCGGCCCCATCCGGCGCAAAGCCTCCAACAATTTGTCGTACGTTTTCCGGACGGCCGGATCCTTCCCTTCAAAGTGTTCCCGAACGGTAAACTCACGAGCGTTTTTATTCATGGCGCCTCCCGCGGGCGGCGTGAACCGCCGCAAACCTTTCCCCCCACACCGGTGTCGGAAATTTATTCCGGCCGGATTCCTCCGGCCGCATCACGCATCGGTTCCGGATTCGGGGTGATGTGAGTTTTTATGATTTGGTCTTCCTACAAACGATCAACCTATGCTCGCTCATCCCCACCACCGACGGGTGCGTGCACGTGCGGTAACCCGAGAAACATCATCGCCCCTGCAGCGGCCTTCAACCGGTCTGAAGACCCTTGAGATAATCGATCTGACCGCCGTGGTGCGCTTCGTGAGCCGAGCTCGCCGATAAGATCAATTCCAGCATGGTTTTATTCTTTTCCGCGGGTTGGGGTTTGAGCAGCTCGGCGTCCGAAACTCGCCCCAGCGCAATCTTCAGCCGGATGTGGGCGTCCTGGAGCCTGGCGACGGTCGCGCGCCATACCGTCTCGTCGCCTTCGGGCTGGATCCACGGCGGCGAGGAGGCTTGACCCTTCTCGAGCATGTCGATCTGCCATTGTTTGGAGGCGGTCAGGTGTTCGACGATCTGCCAGATGGAATTCCGTTCCGGCGCCGGTTTCCAAAGCGCTTGCGCTGCGGACACGCCCTCCAGCGCTTCCAGAGTCGCCGGATAGTCTCCGTTGGGTCCAACAAACACGCTGTCCAAGTGAGCGATTAAAGCTTGACCGATCGGACCGGACATAGTCAACTCCTGTCTACGGATTCGGAACCGTTCGCGGTTGTAGGATTCGGATCAAGACCAACCGACAACCGGCGCGATGTAACTTCTCAGTTGGTTGGCCAGGAGCGCGTGCTGGTCGGCGGTGGGATGTGTCCCACAGCCTCCTCCTGAGAGGGGGTATACAAAAAATTTATGCACTTTCGCATCTCCCCGGCCGTTCATTTCCTCCACCACCTTCGTGATCGCGGCTTTCTGGTCGGTGGCGGATTGATCGGTCGGCTTCGGCCAGTGATCGCCCAGCATCGGGCTGGAGACACAGAAGATGTCGGCCTTCGGGTAGTATCCCCGCAGCGTGCCGATGAATTTAACGTAGGCGGCTGCAAAAATATCCACGTCCATCGCCGGACGGTCGCTGTCGCCCGGCGAAAAATCGTTCGTTCCCAGCCCGATTACCACCGCATCGGGAACATATTTGGTTGTGTCCCACAGGGATGATTGCTTCTGCTCGAAGTAAAGCAAATCGTACACCTCCGGCATCGGGCGCGCGTCGTATCGGAAGCTGGAGTTGCGCGTAAGGCCGATCCCGGAGACTGCCGAGACTTGGTATTCGGCGCCGAGCGAGCGCGCGAGCACCGGGCCGAAGGCCAGGCGGACGTTGTTGTACGGTTGGCCCCAGCCGTCTTCTGTGCATTGCGGGGAGTTGTAATCCGCCTCGTCACCCGTGCCGCAGGTGATGGAATCGCCGATGAACTCCATCCGGCGCCGGGGTCTCGCGGGCGCGGGGAGGATCTCGCCATTAAATTCGAAACCTAGAAATTGGCCGAACCCGATGCTCGCTTCGGTCCGCTTAACCAGGGTGAGCGTGTGCTCCGCGTTGGGGAGATCCGATTTTATCTCGTAGGTGTTGGAGGAACTGCTCGGCGTGGGCGCGATTTTGACGACCGTGGAATCGTCGATGACCGCGTCATAGTAGTTGCGGTTCGTTCCGTATTGGAACTGGTCTGCGAGCCGGACGGATGCGCCGGTGCCGCGAAACCGGGCGCGGATGTATACGCCCGGCGCCGAAAATTTCGGCTGACGGGCGTCGGAAAAATCGATCCGGCCCGTATAGAGGATATTCGGGTCGTCCGGAAGGTAGCTCCGGAGCGTCGTATCCTTGGCGCGCGTTTCGGTTTGCGCCAGGTCCGGAGTGGCCGAGGCGGCGATTTTGGGCGCGCAGGCCGAAAGCATAGTGGTCAGGCCGAGTTCCAGGAAATTTCGCCGGGTGATTCTTTTCGCCATTGGTGGGTTCCTTTCCGAGCGGAAATTCCTTAACATCCGTGTGCCACCGGCCGGATGAAGCCAATATCTACGATGGTTATTTTATCAGAGGTATGGCGATGGGATGCGCAGATTTATTGCGGCTCGGCTACTGGTCGAGGCCGGCGACGACAACAATGAAATTTTTCGGTGAAAAAGATAGGCAAGTCTACTGAATCAACATTTAGTAAATGCTCGGCATCGGAGATTCCTGTATGCGGATTTCTCGGAAGAACCGGATTACGCGGTTAAACCAAAACATTATTTTTAAAATAGCAGAAATCCGCGAACAATTTCTTCGTCGGAGCAAAGCAGCTCGTGGAATTACAATTATTTTTATTTCCCCTTGAGCTCCGATGTGCAATAGGCGCATCGCACGGCGTTAATTGGAATTTTAGAAAGGCAATACGGGCATTCCTTGGTGGTCGACGCAGCCGGTTTGGAGCGCTGGAGGCTGTTGGCCGCCCGAACCATGAGGAATATCACCAACCCCACAATTACGAAGTTGATCACGTTGTTGAGAAACATTCCATAATTAATCGTCGCAGCGCCCGCAGCCTGCGCCGCCGCCAGACTGGAATACGGCGTCCCCGACAGATTAATATAAAGGCTGCTGAAATCCATCTTGCCAAAGATCAAGCCGATCGGGGGCATCAGGATATCGGTGACCAGCGAACTGATGATCTTACCGAAGGCCGCTCCGATGATGAACGCCACGGCCAGGTCGAGGACATTTCCGCGCATGATGAAATCTTTAAAATCTTTAAGCATGATCTTCTCCTTTCCGGAACAGGGGACTTTGGAAGTTCGCAACCACTCCCATCATAGTATCGCCATCGATTGGATGCAACCGCCTATCGCGCCTGATCCGCACTGCGCCACCAGGCGAAGGTGGCGGCCAGCCCCGCAACGCACGCCGCCACCACCATGATCACGCTGTGCGCGCCAATCGAACCGCCGTTTGGCCCGGCTAATATGCCCACCAAGGCCGGGACGGCCCAAGGGTACCATTCCCCCCATCCCATGATTTGAAGCAACTGAGCGGATGCCAACGCAAAGAAGATCCACGCCATCGGCGGCAGAAAACCGCGCCCCAAACTAGCCACGTAGGCGACGCATGGCACCAGCAGGAAGTTCAGGAACGCAACGCTCATGAATATTCCGAAGGAGGCCGCATCCAGGCGAGCGGAACCGCCCGGAATATCCACGGCGCGGCCGATGACGAGACCCAGTCCGAAAATCCAAAGTGCCAGCGCCTGCGTCCAGACCGCGAGGAGGACAAACTTCGCCGCCACGATCGTTCCGCGTGGCGTGGGCAGCGCCAGCAACTCTTTGACGGTGTGGTCGGAAAATTCGCGGCCGAAGGTCCAGGCTGCCAGGAAGTCGAACAGAATTGCCGCGGCGATGCCGGTCATCACCAGCACGTAATAGAAGTTCGGCCAGGCGGCGGTGCCGGCGACGAGTGTGGCTTTGGCGCCGATCAACCCCATCTGCTTTGCGCGGTCGGGATTCTTGAGGATGAGCATGAACATGCCGTCCACGAGCGGCAGGATCGAGGCCACGGCGACGGACAATCCGATCACCCTGGACCGATACGCTTTGAGGGCTTCCGCCCAAAACGCGGCAAAGAAGGGGTTCATGATTTTCCTCCCGTCAATCGCAGGAAGTATGCTTCCAGATCCTCTTGGACCACCACCAACCGGGTGGGAGGCGTTCCCGCGTTGACCAGCAATGTCGCCACCTCGTCGGGCGCGGCGATGGCACGCTCTTCCTTTAATACAATTGCGTTGTCGCCGTTCTTCGCGGCAAATCCGGCCTGGGCGAGCGCGCGTTGCACTGCTTCCAGATCGCGGGCTTGGATTTCCAAACGCCGCGACCGCAATTCTTCCATTTGTTTTGCCTCGAGCTCCTCGATCAGGCGGCCTTTGTGGATGATTCCGATCCGCGTGGCGAGGCGATCCACCTCGGTGAGGATGTGGCTCGACATAAACACGGTCACACCTTTCTCACGGGCGAGGCCCGCCAGGAGTTCACGGATCTCCACCACGCCGGCCGGGTCGAGGCCGCTCGCGGGTTCGTCGAGGATGACCAGCTCGGGCTCGTGCAGAAGCGCCCGCGCTAATCCCAGGCGCTGGAGGTTTCCGGTCGAAAGCGCGCCGGCTTTCCGGTCCGCGTCGTGGGTGAGGCCGAGGCGCTCGATGACGCGGGAAACCGCGACCCGGTCGGAGAGCCCATGCAGACGGCGGGCAACCTCGAGATTCTCGCGGACGCTTAATTCTGGATACGCCGAGGGTCTTTCGACCATGTGGCCGACGCTGCGCCACGGTCCGCGTCCGTTGGGTCCCACCGCCTGTCCCAAAACCCTCACCGAACCCGCACTCGGACGGATCATGCCGAGCAGCGCACGGATGGTGGTGGTCTTGCCCGCGCCATTCAAGCCGAGGAACCCGTAGATTTCCCCCCGCCCCACGCGTAGGCTAACCGAGTCCACGGCTTTCACCGGACCGTAGAATTTTGACAAACCGATTGTTTCGATGGCAAGTTCCATATTTCTCCTCGGCGGCATACGCCGTTCCTCAGCCCCGCCCCTTTTTCGGATTGACAATCAGCCCCAAATCTTTTCGATATTGATCGAACGCCGTTTTCCCTTTCGGGGTCAGACGGAATTCCGTGTGCGGAATCTTTCCGCGGAAGGTTTTCTCCACCCGCAAGTAGCCGGCTTCCTCGAGTCGC
>JBEKDW010000033.1:0-13854 GCA_050014155.1 Anaerolineales bacterium | reverse complement strand
GGATCTTTTCGCTGTTGTATATGATCTTTCCGGGGATCTACCTGTTCACCTGGGTCGGGTTCCTAATGCATGAGAGCTGGCACAAATACATCCCCAACATCCCCAACGGTTTTTTCTACAACGCCTTCGCATTGATGCTGCTTTCCGACCCTCAGTTGTATCAGATGACCCACGGGTTCCATCATTCCAAGGTGCATACCTATGAAGACGCGGAATTCCACCCGGTGGGGGAGGTCCGGAATCGTGCGGTCCGGATTATCTACAACTGGCTGGAAGTCATCATTGGCGTGACGTGGCTTGTGCTCATGGCGAGCCTAGCCGTTCCGCTGGATCCGCGGTTTTCCAAACGATACCGGATTTGGAAGCTACCCATCTCGATTCTTGCCTGGGTGATCATCATGGGCGGGATCGGATTCCTCGCGCACCGGATTTTCGGGGTTTCGCTCGCCCAGATCGTCGTTCCGTTCGCTGCGAGCATCTGGCTGAACTCCTTCGTGCTGCATCAATCCCAACTGATCGAGCACGGTAACCTGTATGTCGACGGGACGTTCGACGAGCGGAATGTCTGGACGCGCAACCTCAAAAAGGCGGGGGTGATCGAATCCATCATCCTGTTTTTCACCCACGGTGATTCGGAGGAACACGTTCTCCATCACATCCTGAACAAACAATATCTGCGTCCTTTCCCCGGCGTGGTTCCTCTGCCGGAGAAAGCGGTTTCCATCACCTTCCGGGATTACCTGGGCATTTTGGGAAGGATTTTACAGGGGAAGCCCGACCATTTCGCGGCGGCGTCACCAGATCCTTGGTGGTATTGAGAACAGTTAGGGGATTGGGACTCTTGAACTTCGGAAAAAAGCTACAATCTTGGAAGAAGGAGGAAGGAGCGTGATGAACATCACCGAAGCCTGGAAGGCCGCTTATCCGGAGGCGCACGCGGGAATTCTCGTCGTGCGCGGTGCGGCCAACCCGCCGCAACATGCCGGGCTGGAAAAAAGAAAAACCGACCTGGAAACGGAATTACGCGCCCGTTTTTCCGGTTTTGACCGCCCGGCGCTCCTCCAGCTTCCCGAGTTGCGTGCATACGACGAATATTACCGGCGTTTTAAAAAAACGTATCACATCCAGCTTCAGCTTGAATCGATCGTGTTTAAAGGAAAGCCCATCCCCAGCGTCGCCGCGTTGGTGGAAGCGATGTTCATGGCGGAAATGGAGGATCTACTCCTCACGGCTGGGCACGATCTGGACGTGTTGCGGTTGCCGTTAACCCTGGATGCCGCGAGCGGGATGGAAACCTACACGCTGCTGCGCGGCGAGGCGCAAACGCTCAAGGCGGGGGATATGTACATCCGCGACGATGAAGGCGTGATCTCGAGTGTGATTTACGGGCCCGACCGGCGCACCCAGATCCGTCCGGAGACGAAGAACGCTGTATATACCGCGTACGCCCCGCCGGGGATCACCCGCGAGGCGGTGAAAAACCACCTGGAACATATTCTGCGCAATGTAAAACTGTTCGCACCCGAGGCTGTGGGGGACACGTTGGAAGTGTTTGGCGGGCGATGAATCCCCGCATCACTGTATCCCTCTTCATTGAATAGGAGAACATCATGAACCATCGTAAAACAAAAACCGCAGGCGGAAAAATCGGCCGCAGGGAATTCCTAAAAACGATTGCCGTTACCGGCGGTGTTGCAGTCGGGGGAAGCCTGCTGGCGAGCTGCGGTTCCGGCAGTTCCATCAGCCTCGATCTGTCACAACCGCAAAACCAGCCGTTGGCGACCGTCGGGGGCACACTCGCGCTGGATGCCAATAGTTTGGATCCACAAGGCATTCTTTTATACCGGTCGGATCCTACTTCCGTTCTAGCTTTCAGCCGGAAATGCACTCACTTGGGCTGTACAATCGGAGGCTTTGAAAACAGCGTATCCACTTGCCCGTGTCATGGATCGCAATATGACATGCAAGGCAGCGTAGTCCGGGGCCCTTCCCAGAGCCCGCTGCGCCAACATACGGCCACGGTATCCGGATTGACGGTGACGATATCCGCCTGACGGCCATGCGGGGTACCGATCCGTCGGGTGTTCATCGCGCCCGCGCCGCCTGCCCCTATTTTCCATAGAGGTAAAATTGTAGCCGGGATGGTCCATCCCGGCTACAATTTGAATCAAGGGGGGCATCAATGATAATGGGGATGGATCTTATCTAGGTGCAGGCTTTGTAGAAGTATTAATAAAGGCGACGATTTCCTCTATCGTCCGATCCACTTCCTCCGAAACTGGCGAATCGAATTCCAGATTTTTTGGTTGGATCCCCAGGATCGCGACCCGGCACCCCAATTCCGAGGAAAGATATTTGCCAAGTCCGCTTATCGGAAAGGTATGCGTGCTGCCCGTAAAACCTTCGGCCTGCTCCGGGTCGACCCAACGAATCGTTCCGGGAGGCTCTCCCATTTCCGCCGAGTCGATAAATACCGCCCAGTCCGGCAGATACCGTCGCAGCGCGCCGGTGGCGGCTTCGGGCAGCGGTCCCGCCTCGAAGAGCAGCGGTGCCTCCCGCTGAGATTCTGTAACTTTGGATTTGGAGGGATTCTTCCGGGCGGATTCCATCAATCGCCGGACGACGAGCACGCCCGCCGCATCGTCGCCGCGCAATTCCTGCCCTACGCCAACGAAGGCGACCTTACGGCTTTTCCTGAGGGCTTGCGAGAGAGGTTCTTTCCAGGAATTTCTGGATGTCTTCGTCGCGTCCATAGGTTACCGTAAACGCTTCCCGGGTCAGCGCCGCCCGTTCCCACTCTTCATTCGACATCTCGATGCATTTAAACCGGCAGTTGACCACGCACTGCGCGCAGTAGGTGCAGCGGTCGGCGTGAAAGCGCATGATGAAGCGCTTGTTGGGTTTGTCGATGGTGATGATTTCGATTGCGTTGGCGGGACAGTCCATCATGCACAGGGTGCATCCGGTGCATTTTTCGGGGTTATAGCGCACCGTCCCGCGCAGCCGTTCGGGAACCGGCTTGCGATCCCCGTACGGATATTGCACAGTCGCGGGTTTGCGGAACACCGACTTGAAAATCTCGCCCAGCATGGAGCCGATTTTCATAGGATTACTCCCTTGAGAATTACAACAATCAGGAGCTGGAGCAAGGCCAGCAGTGCGCCTAGCCGCCACCACAGGCCCACCACCTGATCGATCCGCAGCCGGGCAAAAAGCGCCTGCAGCGCCGCCACAATCACCAGCAGGCCGAGAGTCTTGAGCAGGAATTCCAGCGGATTGGACAGGCCGCCGAGGTAGAACGCGGACACCAGGGTCAGGCCGATCACCAGCTCGACATCCTTTCCGAGGCGGAAGAGAGCGAGTCCCCGGCCGCTGTATTCGGTCAGCGCGCCGGCCACGATTTCCGACTCGGCCTCCGGGGCGTCGAACGGCGCCAGTTCCAGCTTGCCCATCAGACCGATCACGGCCACGAAGAATCCAATGAACAACGGCAGCGCGAGCCACACATGCCCGGTCACGCTCTGATCGACAACGCTGATCTGCCAGGAGTCCGCCAGGATGGCGGGGCAAAGCAGCGCCAGAAGGAACGGGGCTTCGTAGGAAAAAAGCTGGGTGAGAGTGCGCGTGGCGCCCAGCAGGGAAAAGCGGTCCGCGGTGTTGGCGCCCGCCAGGCCGATGCAGATTGTCAGTAGGCCGAGCAAAAACACGGTGATGATCAGATCGCCGGGAAGCGCAAAGGAGGGCGCGAACCCGGCCATCGGGATATAAAGCCCCGCCGTTAGCGCGCCGGCCATGGCGATGATCGGCAGACTGACGAAGAACAGCGGGATAACGCCCGCGGGGATGACTTCCTCCTTGGCCAGGAGTTTGATCGTATCGGCCAGCGGTTGGAGCACTCTCGGCCCGATACGGTTCTGGAAGCGGGCCACCAGTTTGCGGTCGATGTATTCATACAGCAATCCGAGCGCGATCAGGGTCAACCCGCCCGGGAAAACCAGCATCTTCAGAAGGGGTGAGATGTCCATGCTCATGGTTTGCTCTACGAGGAGGAATCCTTTCGAGAATCGGATTCGGAAGGTGCGGCGGATCCGTCACTCCCTTCGCGGTGGACGATCACGGTGCGGTCGTTGCACGAGAAGCACGGATCGATGCCGGCGAGGATCATCGGGACATCCGCCAACTGGTGACCGACGGCGCCCACGATGACCGACATGAAGTTGCGCAGGCTCGGCGTGCGGACTTTGACGCGGTAAGGGTTTTCGCTGCCGTCGCTTTTAATGAAATAGAATAATCCGCCGCGGGGCGCTTCAATCCGGCTGACGGTTTCCCCCGCGCGGACTTTGCGCGGAAAGCGGACCGCGAGCTCGCCTTCGGGGAGGTGCTCCACCAGCGCGCGGATGTTGCGCGTCGATTCGAACAACTCCTGGATCCGCACCACGAATCGGGCCTGCAGATCGCCGGCGGTGGCCGTAATCATGGTGATCGGAAAATCCGCATACATCAGGTAGGGAGCATCCACCCGCAGGTCGCGGCGGACGCCGGAGGCGCGCACGACGGGGCCGATCGCCCCGAGGTTTTCCGCTTCCTCGGTGGTCATGGTCCCTACGCCGCGGGTCCGGCCCAGGAATGATTCGTCGTTGTTCACGACGTTCAGATAATAATGAAGGCGCTTCTCAAGATAATCCAGCCCGCTCAGGATGGAATCCGCCTGAGCCGGGCCCAGATCGTATTTCACGCCGCCCAACACATTGGCGGAATAATTCACGCGGTTGCCGGTGAAGGATTCGAGGATGTCCATCACCGTCTCGCGGTCGCGCCAGGAGTACATAAAGAGCGTGTCGTAGCCCGCCTCATGCGCGGCTACACCCACCCACAGCATGTGGCTATGGATGCGCTCAAGCTCCAATAAAATCTGGCGGATGGCTTGCGCGCGCGGCGGTGCCGTCACGCCGGCCAGCCGCTCCACCCCCAACGAATACACCGTCGAATGGGCGTGCGAGCAGATGCCGCACACGCGCTCGAGCAGGTACAGCGCCTGGGCCCAGTTGCGGCTCTCGGCTCCTTTTTCCAGCCCGCGGTGGACGTAGCCGAAGCGGACGCTGGCGGAGGTAACCGTTTCGCCGTCGACGGAAAACTCAAAGTGTGCCGGCTCTTTGAGCGCCGGGTGCTGCGGTCCGATGGGTACGATGAATTTTTCGGTGTAAGGCCCGGTCATTCTGCGGTTCCTTTCTCCGGACGGGGCGCCGGGATGGGGACGATGAAGTCCTTACGCAACGGGTAGACGCCGGCGGGCCAGTCGTCGGAGAGGAACAGGCGACGCGGATCGGGTGTTCCCTCGCATACTATCCCGAACATTTCCATCAGCTCACGCTCGAAAAGTGTGGCCGACGGGATCAACCCGCAGATGCTGGGAACGACAGCCCCGTCGCGGGGCAGGGAGACGCGCAAGGTGAGCACGGCCGCCTTCTGACAGAAGTGATACAGCGCTTCCAGGTGCCCGTCCTGGGGTCCGAGGTCGAGGCCGGTGATGGCCGAAAGATATCCCCAATGGGCGGTCGTCAGTGCGCTCACGCATTCCAGGAGGCGGGCCGGTTCGACGGTCAGATCGATCCGTCCCGGTTCGGGAACGGATTGCCCGCCGGCTTTATCTCCGATCAGTTGAACGGCTTCTTCTAAAAGCGATTCGGTAGTCATCCGGTTCTCTCCGCAACTTTCTTTACCTGTAGACTTCCCAGCAGTTTGACCACGCCGTCGATGATCGCTTCCGGACGCGGGGGACAGCCGGGGATAAAAGCATTCACGGGGATCACCTGGTCTATGCCGCCGACCACGTTATAGCATCCCTGGAACACGCCGCCCGAGGTGGCGCAGGATCCGACCGCGATGACGAATTTGGGATCGGGCATCTGGTCGTAAACCCGCTTCAGCCGATCGCGGGCCTGCAGGGTCACCGGTCCGGTGCAGATGAGCACGTCCGCGTGGCGCGGGCTGCCCTGGAGTTTTATCCCGAACCGCTCGACATCGTAGCGCGGCGTGAGCGTCGCGAGGATCTCGATATCGCAGCCGTTGCAGGATCCGCTGTTAAAGTGAATCGCCCAGGGCGAATAGATGCGGGACCAGTTCTTTAATCCTTCCAACATCTTCGTCCAGGCTTTGGGAAGTCCGGCGGGAATGTCGCTCATGAAAGTCTCCTAACCCAGAATCAACGCAACGAGCGCGAGCATTAACCCGGTGAGATAAATCACCAGGATCGGCGAAGGAGTGCCGGTGCCGAGCATCAGCACGCCCATATGCAGGATTGCAAAGAAGATCGCCACCAGGAAGAAGGGCCTGTACCCGGGCATAGTCTGAGAGATCGGTGCTTCTTCGCCGCTGGAATACAGGCTGGATTTCATCGCCGAGGGACGACCCGGTCCGGCTAGGACGCGGCCGGCCAGCGAAATGCACGCCGCAACGGCAAGGTAGATGAGAAAGGCAATCGGAGGATAGAGAAGAAAGCTCATGGGATCATCCCCAGGGTGCCGCCGAAGTGGACCAGCGCCGTCGCGGCGGAGGAGGTCAGCGGCGAAACGAGCGTGGGCAGCACGCCGAGCAGGACCACTGCGGCCGCCATCAGGACGAGCGGAACCGACATGGAAAGTGCGATGGAGTTACCGTCGCGCACGGCGTCGGAAGGCTCCTTGCGGTACATTGCGTTCACCAGCGGCGCATAATAAGCCAGCGAGAGTACGCTGTTCAGCGCGGCGAACGCCACCAGTAAAATCATCCAGCCGCTCCGCGTTTGGGCCGACCCGATAAAGATCTGCCATTTGGACATGAAGCCGGCCAGCGGCGGCAGCCCGCCCAAACCCAGCAGGGCGATGCTGAACGCGCCGGCGATGAGCGGATAGCGCGAAGCCGCGCCGTTCAAATCGGTGATTGCCAGCGAACCGTGCTTGCCGCGGGAGAGGAACAGCGCATACAACAGCGCGCCGGCCGAGAGAAACGCCAATCCCTTCATCAGCATGTGGGTCAGCAGATGGAAGAACGCGCCAGCCATGGCCTCGGGCTGTAGGAAGGTGACCGCGGCTCCAATCCCCAGCAGCATATAGCCGACGTGACTGAGGCTGGAAAACGCCAGCAATCGCTTCACCTGCGTCTGGCGCAAGGCCAGCAGGTTGCCCAGCAGCATGTTTAGCGCCCCCAGGCCAAGCAGGATCGGACCCCACAAGTCCGAAACATTCGTCAGCGGGAGCAAAGCGCGCAGCAACGCCACCAGGCCGGCTTCGATCACCACGCCCGAGAGCATCGCGCTGATGCCGCTCGGGGCCTGGGCGTGCGCGTCCGGCAGCCAGGTGTGCAGGGGGACGAGCGCGGCCTTCACCCCGAAGCCGATGATGAATAGAACCCCGGCCGCCTCGAGCGGCATGGCATTCGGAAGGCTTCGGATCGCCTGGGGAAGATCTAGCAGCGAAAGGGTTCCGGTGGATCCGAACACCAGGGCGATGCCGAATAGCACCAGGGCCGATCCGGCCGCGCTTTGGACCAGATATTTAACGCCGGCTTCCAGCGAGGCGGGTTGATTGTGGTAGAACGTCACCAGGAAGAAAGTCGAGACGGTCATCGCCTCGAACCACAGCCAAAGATTCAGGAGGTCGGTGGCGCAGCCCAGACCGATGATCGCGCCGGTCAGGGTGAGCAGGAGCGCGTAATATTTCACCTGGCCTTCCTCTTCCGCAAGGTACGGGCCGGAATAGAAGGAGACCGCCGTGGCCAGGACGAGGACGGCGGCCGAAAGCAGCAGGCTCAGTCCGTCGATTTGCAGATTTAATATTTGCAGCGGAACCAAAATCGGTTTGCTGTCCCCCTGCAGAAATTCCACGCAAAGGATGCTCCATGGGATCCAATCGAGGAGCAGAAGGATTCGCGCCAACCATCGCGCCAATCCCTCGGATTTCAGCGCCCGTCCGGCCAGATACGCCGCGGGCGAACCAACCAGGGGAATTGCCAGGAGCAGCAGCGGATAGGGTATCGTCATCTTAAGCACCTAAAAACATCAAAAGCATAAGGACTACCAACCCCAGCAGGATCCCGGCGACATTCCAATTCAACTGGCCGGTCTGCGTATAGCTGAGACCGTCGGAGGAGGAACGCACGGCGGAAACGACCCGGCGGTTGATCCACTCGAAGCCGAAGGAATCCCGCGCCCATCCGGCCGGGATTTTCAATAGCGAACCCAGACTGGCGAGCTTTTCGCGCTGCCATCCAATCAGCAGCCCGAGCGCCACCACTGCCAGCGCAAGATACGTCGCCGGCGAGGTGAAGGTCGACACCACCATCTCGCGCAATCCTTCCACTTTCAGGGAATGATAGGGGAGGGTGCTTGCCAGCAGCGTTCCGAACCGGCCGGTGAGCAGCCAGGTGGTGCATGCGCCGATTGCGAGCGCGCCGAGCGAGATGCGCATCGCCGTCTGCGCGTCGTGCGCGTGAAGCTCCGAACGCGGAGCGCCGTAAAAAACGAGCGAGACCATACGGACTGTGTACAGCGCCGTCAGGCCGGCGACCAGCAGCATGAAGAGATAGGCCAGCCACGCCCCGCTATCCAATCCCGCCTCCAGCAGCATCTCCTTGCTCCAGAATCCGTTGAAGATGGGAATGCCCACCAGGGCCATCGCGCCGATGAGGAATACGGTCCGGGTGAAGGGCATCGTCTTGCCCAGTCCGCCCATCGCGCGCATGTCGCGGGTGCCCGTGGCGTGGAGGACCGCGCCGGCGCCGAGGAAAAGCAGCGCCTTGAACACCGAATGGCTGAGCAAGTGAACCTGGCTGGCGAAGATTCCCCCCACGCCAATCCCGTACACCATATATCCCAGCTGGCTTACCGTGGAATAGGCGAGCACACGTTTCAAATCGTCCGCGACCAGCGCCATCGCCGCGGCCATCAGTGCGGTGACCACGCCCACGGCGATGACAGCATCCTTCCAGTATGGCACCGGAGCGAACGCCGGATAGAAACGCGCCAGAAGGTACACACCGGCGTTGACCATCGTCGCGGCGTGGATTAGCGCGCTCACCGGGGTGGGGGCTTCCATCGCGTCGGGCAGCCAGGTGTGGAACGGGAACTGGGCGGACTTGGCCGCCGC
The DNA here is from genome assembly GCA_050014155.1 of Anaerolineales bacterium. Taxonomy (GTDB): domain Bacteria; phylum Chloroflexota; class Anaerolineae; order Anaerolineales; family RBG-16-64-43; genus FEN-1073. The sequence continues at coordinate 4,732 of JBEKDW010000033.1, read as the reverse complement.
CGCGATCAGAAAACCGAACGCCGCCACAGCAAGGATACCCGCGGGCAGCGCAGGCGCCTTCTGGAGGAAGGCGTTGATTTCATACGTCCCGAGCGAGGCATACGCAAGGATTGCCCCGAGCAGCAGCCCGATCCCGCCGATTTGCGTGATGATCAACGCTTTGATACCGCCGGCCACCGCCTTCGGATCGTCGTTATTAAAGGAAATCAGCGCGTAGGAACACAGGGCCGTGATTTCCCAGAAGAAGAACAGGAAGAGCATGCTGGAAGTAAGCACGAGCCCGGCCATGGCGCCGATGAACAGCAGGATGTAGCCGTAATATCGGCCCAGTTGTTTTTCGCCGTGCATATAATTTACGGAGAAGATAACCGCCAGACTTCCGATGATCGTGGCGATGACCGCCAGATAAACTCCGAGCCCGTCGGTGAGGAAAGACAAACTGCCGAAGGCTCCTCCCAATGGGATGGCGAAATACGGATCGGTTCCCACCCAGGAGGGCGCGTTTCCCTGCCAGGCGATTTGCGTTAAGGCCAGAAGTGCCAGGGCGAAGATTCCGGAGACGATCGAGAACCCCACGGCGATCGCGTGCTGCAACACCGGGCGGCGGTCGCCGGCGACGGATACTAGCAGGGCGCCCACCCACGGAAAGAAAACGGTGAGGAGGATCAGGGCCGGGATCATATGTTATCTCCTCAACGAGGAAAGATTCGAGACGTCGAGGGAGCCAAAGTGTTTCCGCACTTGGACACCGAGCGCCAGGCCGACGGCTGCCACGACGGTATCGACGACGATCACAGTGATCGCCAGGCTCTGGCTCAGGTTGATCTTTCCCGAGGCGGATCCCGCGACCACCAGAGCAAGCACCGCGGACTTGGCGAGAATTTGAAGCGCAACGATTATTTTGATCAGGTTGCGTGAGGCCAATAGTCCGTATAGCCCCACTCCGGCCACTCCGCACATCCCGATCAGCACAAGAATTAATGGATCCATGGTTATCACCGGTCTCCTTTTGCTTTTCCGCTTGGGGGACGCACTTTATCCGACAGCAATCCCAGAACGCTTAATACTCCGGCGAAGATCAAGACCACCTGGACCAGCAGGTCCAGGCCCCTCTGCTGCCAGAGAATGTCGGTGGAGGTGAGTTCCGTGATTTTTTCCGCGGTGTGGACTTCCGGCAACGCCATCCAGCCGAGTAAAACCACTGCGGCTAACGCCAGGATCCATGCCAGGACCCGCGGGACCAGAGATTTTGCGTCCATCGATTCGTCACCAGCGATGCTGATGGCAAACACGAACAGCACCGTCACCAATCCCACGCCGACGCTGAGTTCGATCACCGCCACTTCCCGGGCGTCGAGCAAATAGAAGAGTGTGGCCGAAAGCGCGCTTACGCCGGCAAGCCATATCGCCGACGCAAGTAACCGCTTGGCAGTAATGGCCAGGATCGAACAGACGATGATTCCCACCATGAGGAGACCTAGAATCATCTCGAACTCCTTATCCTACTATGTTACTCCAAATAGTGTGAATTACCTACTCCGGCTGTTTATTGCCGGAAACGACACACACTGGAATTTTTCTTAAATTTCAGTGATTGTTTTTTTTCCTGTGACCAACTTGCGTCCCGAACTGGACTCTTTCGGATTATTACGGGCGTAACCCGAGCTTACTCAAGCCAAGGGCATTTCACATAGTGCGCAAATGGCTTGATATACCCGACACCGATTGAGGGAAGGAGTCGAATTTGGGCGGGGGCGGCAAGATTATAAATCAAACTACGCATTGTGTGAAGAATAACAAACTATCCGATAGACAATTCCAGTATAATCTGATCTATTCCCGGCTTGAAAAGGAGGCCCGATATGCAGGCTTCGGGTGGAGGTCCGACGGCGCAGGGCGGGGTAAATTTCCCGAACCCAAACCGCGGTGTCTGCATGCCTCCAAAGTTTTTTCCCAAGGCGGGGATGCAACCCCGTTCTTTTTCCCCCGTGCCGATGACGCATCTCTGATCCCCGGGTCTTCCCCGAATCCCAGGCGATATTTATGAGCGACTACCCCTTTACGATCGGCATGCTCCCCGGTTGGCCGGTGTTTGGAAGCATTTATCTGGACCGCTTTTTGCAGTATGTCGTCAACGGAGTCCGGGCAGCCGCCTTGGATCGTGGTTGCAATCTGATGGTGGCTTGCGGCGTAAGCCGAACACCGGGAATGCGGTCGTTGCATACCGCCTGGCCGACTTCGGCACCCGACTGCGACTACATCCCGGTGGGGGAGTGGAATACCGACGGATTGATCGTGGCCGCCCCGTTGCGGTCGGAGGAACGCAGCCAATACATCCGGCGGATCGTCGAGGAAGGTTTTCCGGTGGTGTTCATTGGATCGGGCGAGGGCGGGCCGTCGATCATCATGGACAACGAAGGCGGCGTGCGTCAGGCCATTGAGCATCTGGTAAAACACGGCCACCGGCGCATCGCCTTCATCGCGGGCGATCCGCTCGATCACGGCGACAGCACGTTCCGATTGCAGGCCTACCGGAATTCGATCGAGGAGTTCGAGGCGGATTCCGATCCACGGCTGGTGGCCTACGGATATCATTACCGCGAGGGCGGGCGCAAAGCGATGGAGCAGATCCTCACAGCCGGGATCGGATTCACGGCGGTGGTGGCTTCCAACGACGTTTCGGCATTCGGCGCGATGGAAATGTTGCGCAGCGCGGGACGGCGCATCCCGACCGACGTGGCGGTCATCGGATTCGACGACCAGCCCACTGCCTCGGGACAGGTGCCGCCGCTCACTTCCGTGCATTACCCGCTTTTTGACGCCGGCGTTCAGGCGGTGCACACGCTCCTGGAGCTGATCCAAAATCCCGGGGGGAAACACCCGGATGAAATCCGCATTCCGGCCTGGCTGGCGATCCGGGAATCCTGCGGCTGCTCGCCGTCGTATCAGGAGGAGCATCTCGAGCTCCGGCCATTGGATTCCCAGACTCTCTCGGCCGTCGATACCGTGAGCCACCTCCTCCAGGAGACGCTCAGTCCCAACATCAGCGGACTCTCCCGGGAGGATCTCTCCAATCATTGCAGCGCCCTGGTTGGTGCGTTTCTCCACAGCGTGGAACGGGAAGAACCGAACGAATTCTATCGCGCGCTTCAGGACGTTCTTGCGGCAGTGGAATCTAGCGAGGACCACGTCGACATCTGGCAAATGGCCGTCTCATTGCTGCGGATGCGGACCGTGCCGATGATCCGTCCGGACCACGTCCCCTTCGCGGAAAGTTTGCTCCACCAGGCGCGGATGACCATCAGCGACGGCGCGGAACGGCAGTGGCTGCGAAGGCGGATCTCGGCCAGCGATATGAGCCATCAAATCGGATGGATGGCCACGCGAATGTTTTCGGCGGGATCGGAAAAAGAAATCCTCGAGATTTTTTCCGAGCATTTGGCCGATATCGGAATTCCGTTCGCTCAGGTTGCATTTTTCCAGCCCCGCAAGAACGATCCGATCGGCGGATTAAGTTTTTACAGCAATCTTCCTGGGGGGTCCAGTAATTCCAAGGACAAAGAACCGCGTGCGCTGTGTTGTGAGATGAAGGATTTCCCCACCCCGGAGATTTTGCCGGAAAGAATGCCATACGCCTTGGCGCTCCTACCCCTGGTGTTCCAGGATGAGCCCATTGGGTTCGCCATGTTCGAAGCCGCAAATTTGGAACCGCTCGCGACGATCACCCGGCAACTGACCGCCGCGCTGAAAACCCAGCAGCTGCATTTGCAGGTGGAAGAACTGTCGCTGATCGATCAATTCACCGGCGTCCAAAACCGGCGCTTCTTCGAATTGTTCCTCCAGCGCGAACTGGAGCGCTGCCGCCGGTATCGGCGGGGATTAACGCTGATGATGATTAACCTCGATGATTGGAAAAAATACACCGAGAAATACGGCTTGGCAATGAGCCGGGAAGCCCTGCATACCGTCGCCCGGTGCATCACCGCATTCGTTCGCCGTGGATCCGACGTGGTCTGCCGGTACACCAACGACACGTTCGCCATTCTGCTTCCGGAAACCGATCTGGAGGGGGCTCGGGAAATAGCCGCTTCCATGCGCGCCAGGATCGAGAGCCAGGAGGGATTCCAAGGGTTTTTCGATATCAGCATCGGGATTGCCGTATCTGCGGCGGACAGTTCCTGCAATGATGCGGAAAATCTACTGGTGTCCGCCGATCGCGCTTTATATCAGGCCAAATCGTCCGGACGGAACCGCACCGAAGCTGTCCGCCTGGCGTCTCCACCACCCCCGAAACCGGAAGCGCAGCCGGATGAAAAAGTAGAACGCCCATAGAAGAAATACCCGAGAGGCAGGGTTATGCAGCCGATCGAGAGTTTCGTAAACCGCGTGGTGGAAAATGTCGAGCAGGTGATCGTCGGGAAACGGGAGAGCATCCGATACCTGATGGTCGCCCTGCTTTGCGAAGGGCACGTCCTGATTGAGGATGTCCCCGGCGTGGGAAAAACCATGCTGGCGCGGTCGGTCGCAATCAGCTTGGGCGGGCAGTTCCGCAGGCTGCAATGCACTCCGGACCTCCTGCCCAACGACGTGACGGGCGTTTCGATTTACAACCAGAAGGAATCCCTATTCGAGTTCCGTCCCGGTCCGGTGTTTGTGAATATCCTATTGGCCGACGAAATCAATCGGGCGACGCCGCGGACCCAGTCGGCCCTCTTGGAAGCTATGCAGGAGC
>JBEKDW010000032.1:0-13928 GCA_050014155.1 Anaerolineales bacterium | reverse complement strand
GCCGCCCGGAGTCGGGTCACCTCGACCGAGTCCGCCGGTTCCAGCAGATCCATCTCCACCGCCAGCTCTTCGCTGGTCGGCTCCCGTTCCAGCTCCTGCATCATATGCCGCTGAGCTCGGGTGAGCCGGTTGATAGTCTCCACCATGTGGACCGGGATGCGGATCGTCCTTGCCTGGTCGGCGATCGCCCGGCTGATCGCCTGGCGGATCCACCAGGTGGCGTACGTGCTGAATTTATAGCCCAGGATCGGATCGAATTTTTCCACCGCGCGCAACAAACCGAGGTTGCCCTCCTGCACCAGATCTAAAAAGGCGATCCCACGGCCGATGTACCGTTTGGCGACACTCACCACCAGCCGCAAATTCGCGCGGATCAGCGCCTTGTGCGCCTCATGCATGCGGTCGTCGATGGATTTCAGTTCCGCTTCCAGCGCCGCCGAAGAAGGCAGCCAGGTTTGAAACACGCGGCGCGCGGGCGGAGTTTTCCGGCTGCGAAGATGGGATGCGAATTTGGCCTGGGTCTGAGCGGGAAGCGTGTAAATGACCACGAACACGTCGAAGGCGTTTCGCGCCACTTTGTTCCAGGCCGGATCGTGCCCCCACGGACCGCGTTCCAGCCACGTCCGCAAATACGACGGACCGGCTTCCTGCCAGGAACCGCGCAGCGCCCTCGCCTCCACCGCAAGCTTGCCCAGGTCCGGCATCGGTTGACCGAGCCGCTGGACCGTCTCACGCAAGTGCTTCCAATCATCGAGCAGATCGTGGAATAGTTCCAGATAGAGCAGAGTGGCCGGGGACAGGCGCGATCCTCCCTGACGGATGGCGGTTACCCGCTCCTGAACCGCCGCAACGTGGCGATGGGCCAGGATCTGCACCGCCAGCCAGGTTTCCTGGTCCGATCGGAGCAGGCTGACCTGGCCGATCTCCCGCAAATACATTCGCACCGGATCGTCGGTTAATTCGAGGCCTTCAAGAATCTCTTCGCCTTCCAGATCCTCCCCCAGTCCGTCCTCTTCCAGCGAATCCAATTCCTCTTCGCCGACGTCGCCTTCGGCGCCGTCCGACGGGGAATCCTCATCACCATCGGACAAATCATCGCCTTCAACTTCGTCTTCGACGGAAAGGTCCTCGGCTTCGATTTCCGTCGTGTCCAGATCGTCCATGTTCTGGGGGGAAGTAGCGTCTTTTTTCTTCGGCATCAGGGAACCTCTATTCTCGGCGGACGGGGCATGGGAAGACGGGAGACTCCATTCCGGAATCGTTCCAGCAGCGCCCGGTCGATGCCACGCATCGAATCGCGGATCCGGTTGACCCGTTCCAGCGCGTAGTGCCGGGCCTCGTGAAGATCATCGTCCCCGGTCATCCCGGAGGCAGGCTGTTCCACTTCCAGAAGGTAAAAACGCAAATCGGCCATCTGGCGTTCGAGGGTCCGCTGGCGAAGGCGAAGCATCGCCTCCAGCGCCTCCTCGGCGGAAGCCGCTTCCTCTCCGTGGTACTTCCGGAAGGTATCCGTTGCCGACGCCAGTGCGTCGCGCAAGTCCTCCGGAATGTGCGAAGCGAAATACTCCTCCGCGTCCTCTTCCAACAGGGAGCCGCGGACCAGATCGATCAACGCGGCGAAGGCCGGCTCGGTAAAATCCTCCGCCCCAATTCTATCCAATTTCATTTCCGCAAACGAGCGGTCGATGCGGAAGAGTTGATCCGGCTGCCGGAACAGCAAACCAAGATTATAGGATTCCTGTACTTCCGGCCGCCCGGCTGCGGGAGCGGGGCTCGGAACCCGGCTCTCCGTGCGGGTTGGTGCGCCTGCCCTCGAGCGCGCCGGACGCCGGGAGGTTTTCGGCAACAAGCCCGGCATGAACATGCGGTCGTCGAGGTGCAACACCCGCGCAATGTGCTGCGCATACGCATCGCGCTCCACTTTATTTTCGACATCCTCCAGCAAGGGCGTCATGCGCGCGGCGATCATCGCTTTCACTTTCGGATCGGTGAGGTTCTGTCCTTCGATCAGAGTTTGCAGAACGTGAAGAACCACCGGCCGCGCACCGGCGATGCGAGTGCGCCATTCCTCCGCTGACCCCAGCACCACCTCGTCCGGATCTTTTCCCGGCGGGAGCGTCGCCACACGCAGGTCCGCCTGCAACCGGCTCTCATAGCGGATCAGCCCGCGCGCATCGAAGACCGGTTCGCCGGCGCGGTCCATTGCTTCGCGCGCGAGTTCAAGCCCGCGCAGGGTGGCCGCGTTGCCGGCGGAATCCGGATCAAGGGCGAGCACAATCCGTTTGGCGAACCGCTTCAGGAGCCGCAACTGTCCTTCGGTGATCGATGTGCCCATGGGGGAAATCACATTTTCGAAACCCGCCTGGTGGGCGGCCATGACGTCCAAGTAACCTTCGACCAGAACCGCCTCGGAGGCGGCGCGGATGGCGCGCGAGGCGCGGTCGAGCCCGTAGAGCATTCGGCCCTTGTCGAACAGCGGCGACTGGGTGGAATTGATGAATTTCGGCTGATCGTTCGGGTCGACGATGCGCGCGCCGAAACCGCAAAGCTTGCCGGAAGCGTCGCGGATGGGGATCGTGATCCGGTTGTGGAACCGGTCGCGCAAGCCCCCGCTCTCGCGTTCCTGCGCCAATCCCGCCTCCTGCAGTTCCGCATCGGTGTACCCTTTGGACCGGAAAAAAGTAGTGCCGCCTTCCCATCCGGCGGGAGCCAAACCCACTCCGAAGGCTTCCAGCGTGGAATCCGATAGACCCCGGTGATGGAGATACTCGAGGACGGGTGCGCCCTCGGGCGTCGCGATCAGGGTGTTGCGGAAAAACATTTCCGCTAATTCCAACAGGGTGCGCAGCCGGGCGTGTTCTTCCTCGGCGCGGACGTCTTCCTGCGTACGCGGATGCAACTCGATCCCCGCGCGCTCGGCCAAGATCCGCAGCGCCTCGGGAAAATCGCAGCCTTCCTTTTTCATCACGAATCGGAAAATATCGCCGCCCTCGTTGCACGCGCCGAAGCAGCGCCAGGTTCCGCTATCCGGAAAAACGGCGAAGGACGGGGTATGGACGTTGGCGTGGAAAGGGCAGAAGCCGGTGTAGTTCTTTCCCGAACGGCGCAGCCGGACGGTCTCGCCGACCAGGTCGACGATGTCGACTCGCGCTTTGATATCCTCGACGGTGGTCACATTGCACTCCCGGTCCGATTATACCCTCCGGGCCTCCCGGAACGCCGCCTATCTTCCGGATCCGACCAAGGCCGTTACAGGGAAGAATAAAATCTTAATTGAAAACCGCCATGGCGGAGATCCCTCCATGGCGGTGGAAAACGTCCGATGTTCGATTTCCGCAGGAAGATTATTTTCAGGGTACTACTTTTATCCTTACGAAGAGCGGTTCGTTCCCGGCGGAGCCCACGCCGAACCGGTAGCCATCGCCATCCTCCATGTACCACTGCCCGGTATGGATACCCGTGCTATCGGGGGCGGTTAGGGTGACCGAAAGAAACGTGTCCTTGTTGGGGGGAACAATTTCCGGGAAGTTTATTGCGTCCGGTCCAAACATATGCTGCCCGGTATAGAAGATCAGCCGATAACTCCGGTCCCAGGTGCAATTGCCGATGTTGCGCACGTCCCAGATCTTGGTGAATTGTTGGCCCGCTTTGACTTCGGAATTATCCTGAATGGGGCCGACGTCGCCGACAAAATAAGCGGCGGGGCATTTTCCCACCAGCGTCCGGGTGAGCAGCGAGTTCGGATCGGTGGTCGGGGTGGGCCCGGTGGGCGTGGAGTGAATCGGCGTGATCCCGGACGGAAGGGTGCCGGTAGATAAACTGAGGTCCACGGTCGGGATGGTGGTCTGGGTATCAGTGATCGCCGGAGTCGGCGTGGCGGAAAGAGTCGGGCTGGGCGCCGCGGTTTGCGATTCCGCAATCTGAGCCGAGATTTCGGTAAGGATGGCTTGAGCCGTCCGAGCGGCAGCCGTTGCGGAAACGTCGACCGGCTGCGCCGTCGGCGAACAAGCGCTGAAAAAAGCAACCAGAATTCCGCATCCTGCCAAAAGGGATATTCTGCGAATCATGGTCTTTGACCTCGAGGGAATAAACATGGAGGGGATGAAAACAATGATCGGTGGATGAACGGATTTACCGCGCGGGCAAGGCCTCGGCCCGGGGTTCCGCCGCGCTCTCCTCCCCGCCGGGGAGCGCAGTTTCTATCACGATGGTATCTTCCCGCAGTTGGATCGTCACCGCATCGCCGTCGTGCACCTGACCCGAAAGCAGCGCTTCCGAAAGTTTGTCTTCCACTTCCGTCTGGATCACACGCCGCAATGGACGCGCACCCATTTCCGGGTTGTAGCCCTGGTCGGCCAGATACGCCTGCGCTTCGGGAACGGCGTGCAGGGTGATACGGTGGTCGGTCAGACGGGCGGCAACTTTCGCCAGCTCCAGTTCCACAATCCGGGTGATGTCGGGCTTTTCGAGCGCGCGGAAGACAATGATGGAGTCCACCCGGTTGAGGAATTCCGGCCGGAAGGCGCGGCGTAACTCTTCCAGAAGCTTTTTGCGCATTTCCTCGTACGGCTCCACCTCGCCCTTAGTCTTTTCCCCGCGCTGTCCGAATCCGATCGCCGCCTGCCGGCGAATGGTTTCGGCGCCGATGTTCGAAGTCATCACGATCATCGCGTTGCGGAAATCCACCTTGTGGCCGCGCGCGTCCGACAGGCGCCCTTCCTCCATGATTTGCAGGAGGATGTTGAGCGCTTCGGCGTGGGCTTTTTCGATTTCGTCGAACACCACGATGGAATAGGGGCGGCGCCGCAGCGCCTCGGTCAACTGGCCGGCTTCCTCGAAGCCGATGTATCCGGGCGGCGCGCCCACCAGCCGGCTGACCGTATGCCGTTCGGTAAACTCGGACATGTCGAGCTGGATCATCGCCTCTTCGCTGCCGAACATAAATTCGGCCAGAGCCTTCGTGAGTTCGGTCTTGCCCACGCCCGTCGGCCCCAGGAAGATGAACGACCCGATCGGCCGTTTGGGATCCTTCAATCCGGCCCGCGCCCGGCGCACCGAACGCGAGATGGCGGTGATCGCCTCGTCCTGGCCGATGATCCGCGTTTGCAATACCTCTTCCATCTTCATCAGGCGCGCGGATTCCGCTTCGGCCAGCTGCATCACCGGGATGCCGGTCCACATCGAGACCACCTCGGCGATATCGTCCGCGCTGACGCGCGGCCAATCTTCCTTACGCTGCGGTCCCGACTGAAGGTCCTTCTGAATAACCTCCAGTTCGCGTTCACGCTCGAGTAGTTTTTGGGTCCGCTCGAATTGGGTGTTCTCCACCGATTGGGCCTGCTCCTGACGGATCCGGCGCAATTCCTCGGCCGTCTCGCGCAGCTTGCGCGCCTCCGGGCTTTTGTACATCCGCACCCGGGAGGAAGATTCATCGATCAGGTCGATGGCCTTGTCAGGCAAAAACCGATCCGATACATAACGCGCCGAAAGCCGTGCGGCGGCTTCCAGGGCCTCGTCCGTGATGACCAGCCGGTGGTGCTGTTCGTAATTGGGGCGGACGCCGTGAAGTATCTGGATGGTTTCCACGATCGTCGGCTCTTCGACCATCACCGGTTGGAAGCGCCGCTCGAGGGCGGCGTCGGATTCGATGTGTTTGCGGTATTCCTCAAGCGTTGTGGCGCCGATCACCTGCAGTTCGCCGCGTGAAAGCGCCGGCTTGAGGATGTTGGCCGCGTCCACCGAGGAACCGGCAGCCCCCGCCCCCACCAGCATGTGCACTTCGTCGATGAACAGGATCGCACCGGCGCTCTTCAGTTCGTCGATCACCCGCTTGAGCCGTTCCTCGAATTGCCCGCGGTACATCGTCCCGGCGACGAGTGAGCCTACGTCGAGTTGCAGCAGGCGTTTTCCCTGCAGCGGAACCGGAACGTCGCCGGTGGTGATGCGCTGCGCCAGCCCCTCGACGATGGCCGTCTTGCCCACGCCGGGTTCGCCGATAAGCGCAGGGTTGTTCTTCGTCCGCCGGGCGAGGATTTGAATGACGCGTTCGATTTCCTTCTGGCGCCCTATGACCGGGTCGAGTTTGCCTTCCTCCGCCTTGGTGGTGAGGTCGGTGGCCAGTTGATCGACCATCGGGGTCTTGGATTTATCGGCCTTGGGCGCTGCCCCGACCGCCTGCTGCAACGGATTGGCCAGCGGGCTGTCCTGCAGTACGCGCCGGGTCTGGCGGCGGACCTGTTCGGAGGAAATGCCCAGCCGGCGGAGCACATCGGCGGCGGGGCCTTCGGTTTCCAGAACCAGACCGAGCAACAGATGCTCGGTGCCAATGTATTGATGGCCCAGCTTCCGCGCTTCTTCGACGGCATTCCGGATTACTTTTTCGGTGCCTGGGGAAAGCTGCACGCGGTCGGAAATCGCCCTTCCCGGCGGGATGATCCTCTCGATCATTTCCTTGACCCGCGCTTCTTCCAAGCCGAGATCGCGCAGTACGCGGCCAGCCACCCCGCCTTCCTCCTGAAGCAACGCAAGAAGAAGGTGTTCGGTGCCGATTTCGCGCTGATGCATGCGCTCGGCCTCTTGATGAGCCAGGCTGAGCACCCGGCGGGCGCGCTGGGTAAAACGCTCCAGACTTTCTGCCACTTGGATCTTCCTTTCCGGCCGAAATAAGAAGATTCCAGCCGTCTCTATCATTCTACCAAATTTCCGTATACGGATTATCAGAGGGAATCGCTTTTTTTATCGATTTTTCAGGGATTTTTGATTGATTAATAAGGGCTAAGACCCTGATAATGGGATTTGATGCTCTTCCAAATGTCCCATAACATCCATATGCAACCATTCGGTTATTCTTTTGTCCTGGAACGCCTTTTCCGGCAATTGAGCAATCCGGCCAGTCAAATCTTGTCGTGCCGCTTCAAAAGCCCGCACGACTCCCGGTTCGTCCATACTGGAAAACCGCGCCACCGCCCGGGCATTGAACTCGTCGACATCATATTCCGGCGGCCGAAAACCGGGATCTTCAAGCATGATCTTTCCCTTGCGCATCCCTTCCTCCCACCAGGCAATGATGTGGGCCAGGAGATCCGCAAACCGGGAATACCCCTGTGCGTTCAGGAAGCGCCGCCTGTCATTTTCCGGAAGGAGGCGGTAACGTTTCACATAAGTCCCCCAATCTTGTTCCAGTGCTTTCACCAACTGCTCCCGCACCACAGGAATCATAAAATCCTCCTGCCAACCCAAACTCGAAGATCTGTTTTCATGCATTCTAATCGATCCATTCACTGGTGGGATCGCATTCCGGAACGCAGATATAATCCCCGTATGCAATCCCAGCGCGCCAGAGCCCAAAAGATATTTATTAAATTACGGCAAATGTACGGCGAACCGGCATGGGAAAGCAAGACCCCGGTGGACGAATTGATCTCGACCATCCTCTCGCAGAACACCAACGATGCCAACCGGGATAAAGCCTTCACAGCCTTGCGGGCGAGATTCCCGGATTGGGAGGATGTGCTGGAGAGCCCGACTTCCGACGTGGTTGACGCCATTCGTCCGGCCGGGCTGGGACCGCAGAAAGGTCCGCGGATCCGGAATATTCTGGAGACCATACAAAAGACCCGCGGCCGGATCGAGATCGATTTTTTACGGGGATTGCCGCCGGACGAGGCACGGGCTTGGCTGCGGCAAATGCCGGGAGTGGGGCCGAAGACAGCGGCGATTGTGATGCTGTTCGCGCTGGGCTTGCCGGCATTCCCGGTGGATACGCACGTGTACCGCGTGACGGGTCGGCTCGGTTTACGCCCCGCGAACCAGACGGTCGAGGCGGCGCACGATGCCATGGCGGATTTATTCCTGCCGGAACAGTACGCCACCGCCCATTTGAATCTGATCCGCCTGGGACGCGAGGTGTGTCATGCGCGGAAACCGGAATGCCCCTGCTGCCCTCTGCGAAGCATGTGCCCTTATTACCGCCGGCTTAAACACACGGTGAGGAAACCATGACCGATCCCATCACGCTGCCCGCTTCCCTGGAAGGCTTGCACGCGGCCCTGAAAACTCTCCGGCAACGGCTCCCCGCAGAAGACGGATTGCAGCCGGTCATCGACCAAGCGCTGGCCGAGTGGCAGACCTTTGCCAACGAGGTCAACCGGGCCGACGAACATTCACGCCTGGCGGCGATCTATCAAGTATCGCAGGCGCTCGGTTCATCGCTGGTGCTGGACGATGCACTGAAAGAAGTGATGGATGCTGTGATCCGCCTCACCGGCGCCGAACGCGGGTGCATCATGCTCTTCGACGAGGCGGCCGGCGGGCTCGATCTGCGCGCGGCGCGCAACCTCGAACGCGAATCCCTGAGCCAGAAGGAAATGGAATACAGCCGTACCGTGGTGGAAACGGTGGCGCGCACCGGAAAGGCAGTACTGACCACCAACGCCCAGACCGACCCGCGGTTTGCCGACCAACACTCAGTGATGCAGTTCTCCCTGCGGTCGGTGTTATGCGTTCCGTTGCAGGTGAAGGAACAGATCCTGGGGGTGATCTACGTGGATAACCGGGTTCGGACAGCGCTGTTTAGCCAACGGGACCGCGAGCTGCTCTCGGCGTTTGCGGTCCAGGCGGCAATCGCCATCGAGAACGCGCAGCTCTACACCCTCACCGACCGGGCGCTGGCGCTGCGCGTGGCCGAGCTGGAAGGGATGCAGCGTTCCGACCGCCAGTTGAACGCCACGCTTGATACCGACAAGGTGGCGGCGATGCTGCTGGACTGGGCGCTGCAATCCACGCACGCCGCGCGCGGCTGGGCGGCCATCCTCCAGGATCCCGAGGCGGGTCCGAAGATCATCGCCGCAAGCGGTTACACCGACGATGATCCGCCCGCGCTGCCTGCGCAAGGCGATCCGTTATCGACGGCCGTCGCCGGATGGGAAATTGCCGTACGGCCGGGCGGGATGGATCTGCCGTCCGGCATGCTGGCGCCGCTTTTGCGCGAGGAAAAAACCGTCGGCTTGGTTCTGGTTGAACGGCCCGCACCGGATTTTTCCGACGCCGAACGCGGGGCGCTTGCACGCCTGGCGGACCACGCCGCCGCCGCCGTGGAAAATACCAGGCTGTTCCAGGAAGTCCGGCGCGCCAACGACGCCAAATCCCAATTCGTCTCGATCGTCTCGCACGAGTTGAAAATTCCGATGACCTCGATCCGCGTATACGCCGACCTGCTCCGGCAGGGGTTGGTGGGAGGGGTGAACGAAAAGCAACACGAATTCCTGCGGACGATCATCAGCAACGTGGACCGGATGACCGCGCTGATATCCGACCTTTCGGATATCTCCCGTATCGAAACCGGCCGTTTGCGGATCGAGCCCGCGCCGGTGTTCGTCCCGGATGCGGTCCGTGACGTGATCGCCCAGTTGAAACCGCAATTCGACGGGCGCAAGCAGACGGTGGAAACTTCAGTACCGGAAAACCTTCCCAGGCTGTACACCGATCCGCAGCGGCTGATGCAAATTCTCACCAACCTGCTCAGCAACGCCAATAAATACACACCGGAGGGCGGTACCATAAATATCGGCGTGGCAGCCGAAGGTGGAACCATACGGTTCACCGTCCGCGACAGCGGAATCGGGATGACGGAGCAGGAACAATCCCACCTGTTCATGCAGTTCTTCCGCGGTGAATCGGCCGCCGTGCGCGACCAACCGGGCTGGGGGCTCGGGCTGCATGTGACCAAGCGGCTGGTGGAATTGCTCGGCGGAACAATCGGTGTGGAAAGTCAACCTGGCGCGGGCAGCACGTTTTGGTTCACCCAGCCGGTGGAATCGTCACACTGAATCTTCCCGCCCGCCGACTTTTTGCTCCGGAAGAATCCGGAAGGTGGCCCAAATCCGAAAGCAGGGTTCCGTCGAGGAAAATGGCAACCGATAAGCGATATCCTCTGCTTCTCTACCGGGAATGGATGCATCCCTTCACGCTCCCGGCATTTTGTATCGCGTTCCTCCTGATCCTTCTCTGGGCGGCCGCCCGGATCGGCTGGCTCTCGGCAGCCATAGGGATTTCGCGTTCCACGCAGGGGCTCCTGCTGGGGATCGCCGCGCTGGTCGGTCTGGGTCTATGGCTGATCGTGTCGCTGCTTCCGCGGGCGGCTTTTGTGCAATGCCTGCCCGATTACCTGCTGTTGCGGGTGGGCTTTCTCCAGCTGATCGTATCCTATTCTCGCCTGCGAACTTCGCGGTCTGTGCAGCACAGCCAGATTCATTCCCCGTCGAACGAGCCGCGCTCCCGCCGCGCGCTGGCCGAGCGCATGGCGCTCCAGCAATGCGTAGCCATTGATCTGACGTCGTATCCGATGGCGTTCTTTTTGTTGCGCACCCTGACCCACCCCTTCCTCTTTCTGGGAAAGGAACCGGGATTCCTGTTTGCGGTGGAGGACTGGATGGGGCTGGGACGCGACCTGGAAGAAAAGCATTCCGCCTGGCTAGCCAGAAGGAAGGATGCCGGAAAACAGCCCAGGCTGGGGGCCATGACATACGATTAGGCGGCAATTCGTTCAACGTTTTTCCGCAACCCACTTTGCGATATAGATAAAGAATATGGCGACAACCGGTATCAGAGGTCTATCGTTTCAGGAGCATCCGCATGATTAATTTTCAGGATGCCGCAAAGTCCGTCGCGGGAGTATCCCTCGATCGCGATCAGATCCGGACGTTCGAATCGTATTTGGAATTCTTGCTGGAATGGAATCAGAGAATCAATTTAACCGCGATTACAGATCGTGACGAGATTTGGGTTAAACACTTTCTGGATTCACTCTCTTGCCTGAAGGTCATTCCCTCTCGAAGGGAATTGCGGGTCATCGATGTCGGAACCGGCGCAGGCTTTCCCGGAATTCCATTAAAGATCGCGGTTCCGGAAATTCGATTGACCTTAGTGGAAGCCGCCGGAAAGAAAGCCGAGTTTTGCAAGCTTTTAGCCGGACACCTTCAGTTGAGCGGCGTGAGGATCCTTCACGCGCGCGCCGAAGAAGCCGGCTGCGATCCCGAACATCGCGAGCAATATGATTTGGCGGTGGCGCGGGCGGTAGCCGGTCTGCCGGTTCTGGCCGAATATCTGCTGCCGCTCATTAAAGTAGGCGGAAGGGCGCTTGCGCAAAAAGGGGAAAGCGGACCCGAGGAAGCGCAGGCCGCGGCGGGCGCGCTGCAATTGCTCGGCGGCAAATTGGAAAAGATTGTCCCCGTGGAATATGCCTGCATCACGGAAAAACGGTTTCTCATCCTGATGGAGAAACAAACCGCCACCCCCGCGAAATATCCCCGCCGCGCGGGAGCCCCCTCGAAAAAACCATTAAGCGGATGAGCTGAAAACAGAATACAGCGTTTTTTTATCGCTAAGCTTCGGTAAGACCGCGGCCCGGCTTCAGGGCGCCGCCTTCCACCCACCAGCTGTGGGCGGACTTCCGGAACGCCGCCGGCAGCATCTCCGGATCGCTGGTGGTAATCAGCACCTGGTCCGCGCGTACCAGATCCCCCAGCAGGTCCTCGCGCCGGCGGACGTCCAATTCGGAGAACACCTCGTCCAGCAGAAGCACCGGCCATTCGTCCCCGCGCCTGCGGATCCATTCCACCTCGGCGAGTTTGACGGCGAGGATCGCGGTGCGCGCCTGGCCGCGCGAACCGTAGGCGGTCAGATCAATCCCGTTGGCTAGAAAGCGCAATTCGTCCCGGTGCGGACCGGCGAACGTCAGCCCGCGGCGGATGGCGAGGCTTCGGTTGCGGCGCAGGTGATCGCGGAACATAGCGCAGAGTTCCCTCTCGTTCCATCGCGTTCGGTCCACCGCGACGTCGAGAGGCAATTCCCTCTGCAGTTCGTCCGGTTCCTCCTCCGGACGGGCCGGATCCCACGACGGGCAATACTGCAGTGCCAGCGTTTCCGCACCGTGCGTCAAACGGCGGTGCAGCGGAGCGGCCAGCTGCTCTAGTTCGGAGACTGCGCGGACGCGTCCCAGCAGCAGCGCTGCGCCGGAGGCGGCCAGCGGTTCATCCCATACCTCGAGCTGGGATTCGTCGCCGCCGTTTTCCTGCAGCTCGTGCAGGAGCGCGTTGCGCTGGGTGAGCGCGTGATGATAATCCCATAAGGCCGTGTGATACGCCGGATCGGCCTGGGCGACGGCGTCGTCCAAATGACGCCGGCGGTCGGCGGGCGCACCCTCGATCACGCGCAACTCCTGCGGCAGGAAGAGCAGCGCACGGAAGATGCCGGGCAATTCGGACGGCTTGCGCCGGACGGAGTTGATCAGCACCTCCTTACGGAAACGCTGCTCCCCCGCGGCGGTCCGGTCGTAGAAAAGGCGCAACTCCATGCGCACCGGGCCTGCCCGGTTCTCCACCTCGGCCTCGAGCCGCGCGTAAGGCTCGGGCTCCCGCAGCGAAAGGAAGTTAATCAACTGGCGGTCGTTCTCAGCCAGCGGCGAACGCGCGTGTGTGAACAGATAGATAGCTTCCAGCAACGAGGTTTTGCCCTGGGCGTTCGGTCCCGCCAGTACGATCGCGCCGGCCGGGAAGGCGACCTCCAAGCGGATGTAGTTGCGGAAGTTGGCGAGGGAAAGACGGACGATACGCATTTCAAGGAGGATTCTAGCATACGCTTTGGCGTGGGATTTGTAGAGGTGCCGGAAAAACCCCACTCCTTCCCCCCATGATGGGAAGGGGAAGGGGTGGGGTGTGTTCTGATCACTCCTTCTTTCGGCTAAGTCGTTCGATCCGATGATCCACGGCGATTTTAATCTTGCGACGTTTGGTACCATCAGGCATTCCGTCGACGGCAGACAAGGCCCGCTCGGCCCACAGCACCGCCGCTGACGGATCGCCCATCCGCCATTCGTAATACTTCGCCAGTTCTATGCTAGGACGCGGGTCGTCCGGGGCGGAGGCGCACCAGGCTTCCCAGAATTCCACCGCCGCGGCGGAATCTCCCTTCGCCTTAAGCATTCCGGCCAGCCCTTCCAGCGCACGCGTCCGGTTCTCGCGGTCCAGCCCGCACTCAACCGCCGTACGGAAAGCGGTTTCTGCAAGATCGAAACGTCCGAGCCCGCGATGGACAAACGCCAGCGATAGAACTTCGAGCGGATCTTCGATCTCCCCCACCGGCCGGGTGTACCGGTCGAGGACGCGCGCCGCGAGGAGCGCCATCGACAGGATATCCTGGACATTGTGGTACAGCACCCCCGCGATCAATCTCGGATCGCCGGTGCGTAAATATTCCCGATAGAGATACGGGATCATGCTGCTGGGAACGTCCTCGGTTGATCGGCGCACGTCGAGTATTTCGGTCTCCAGCGAACGAAGCGCGCAGGATTCCAACTTGCGTTTCCACAAGCGGCGGGCGTGCGGCAGCAGATCCCAATGGGGGGTTTGCACCAGCGCGTCGAAACGCCGCAAGCGCAGCGAGGCGCGCGCCTGAAGTATCGGAACATCGAAGCCGCGCCCGTTGAAAGTCACCAGCGCCGAACCGGATTCCATCTCGGCCAGCGCCGCCGTGAGCATCCCAGCCTCCCCCGACGGATCGGGAAGAAAATATTGCCGGACAAGGAACATTCCATCGACGCAAGTCCCGGTGCCGATTAAAAACGCAAGCGTTCCGGTTCCCCCGGCCAAACCGGTGGTCTCGGTGTCCATGAAGACCATATTCGTAAGATTTGTCTCGCGGGGAATCTCCATAAAATCCGGCAGCGGAGAATATGGAAGAAAATCCAGAAGGCTCTGATCTCCTTGGCGGACATCCGGTCCGTAGCGGTATTCAGCCAGATAAAAAATTCCATCCGGTCCGGAAACCGCCTGCCCGGGCCAATCGGCGGGCAGCAGGGCCGCCTTCGGGCGCGGCCGAGGGAGTGACGAGGCCGGATTCAATCCGGCATGGCGCAGACGGGCGCGGAGCGC